>JBIIKB010000016.1:0-8572 GCA_044233405.1 Candidatus Saccharimonadia bacterium
AGGCCCACCTAAAAAAGGTATTAAATCACCAATATTACTAACCGCTTCGCTTCTCATGACGTCAATAAGCATTCTTGCTCTATCAGCTTCAAGGATATTTATCTTTGTCTCTTTATCTAAATCTTTCTCAATATCTTTGAGATCTTCATTGTTTTTTAGATGCTCTTGCTGGTTTTCTATGTCTTCTGGGGTCATTTCCTCTGGTGCTTCTTCCATATTTTTCCTTTCTTTTTAATTTCCGAAGAGAAATACCCACCACTGTTGGTAATTGGGTTTTTCGCTCAGGGCTTGCTCGTCGGTTTTTAGATTCTTAATCGAAGCCTCATCTTCTTTTACCGACTTTTCATTTCTTTTATCGTCTTTGATAATAATTACGCTTTCTCCAGGGGCAGCCACATTTAACTTCTCTCTAGCAAGTCTCTCTCTGTAAGAGTCGGTTTTATAATAAGTAACTTTATAACCTAAATCCTCTATTTGCTGTTCGAGTTTAGCAATTTGAGATTCTAAATTATCTGATTTATTTCGCAGGCTATAGTTTTGACTTGTCTCTACTGCCAAAACTACAAACATATATATCGCCAGGACTAGTCCAATCCAGAAAATTATTTTGCCTGATCTAAAGTAGTTACGCATAATACTATTCTACCAAAGGAACTATTTCTTGGTGATACTTAAGATAATCTTTTTTGGAATTATCAATGCTTAAATTACTAAGCTGAACATATCTATTAAATCGCACGAGCCCCATCCATCCAATTTTGGGAAATGCTACCACGTCATTGCACCCACTATTTGCATATGTATATTTGTTTCTTTTTTCAATTAATCCCTGATGCGTATGACCATAGATTATTGTTTCGAACTTTGCCTCTTTTTGGTATTTATCAACTTTTTTCATATAAGTCGATCCACCGCCAAGTGCAAAACTGGCAACGAATCGTAATAAAACATCAGTAATTAAAAAGACCGCCCAAAGCAAAACAAAAACTAGAACAGCAGACTTCCAATATCTATCATCTGACAACCCAATTGAAAGGAATATCGAGATTATTAAAACAATTGGTATGCATATTGGCGCAACAATCTTATAGGCAAGATTACTGAGCACATAGCTAGGTAAAAGAGAGCGATTAACTACATCACCAATTCCTTTAAACAGACTGGGCATAGTCTTTAAGAGAAAGGGTAAAATATTCTGCACAAGTTTTTTGCCCTTAGGCTCTTGCTGATTTGAAGTTGCATTATAGCTGTCGCTTTCATGCCCGTGCTCAATTCGAATCTTATCCTTACCTATAGAAGTGTCGAGAGTTCTGCATATTTCTGCACCCCACAATTTATGCAGCGATTTCTGTTCTGATGAACTTCTAGATATTATATCGTCGTGGTTACCAACAACATAAATAACTTTATGGCTTTTAATTTTTATAAAATTATTTATTGCCTGTGTGAGTTTCGAAAATCCATCCAATATATCCGCTACGGTTTGATCCTTATTTTCCCAAAGCTCCAAGATGTCACCATTAAGTATCAATATTGCATTTCTGCTTTTTGATAATTCATTAATTCTACTAACCAATGAACCCTGAATCATTTCAAGCTCTCTAGTAAGCGGAAGTTGCAAATGAATATCACTTACAATTAGTGCTTTGGTATTTTCTTTCAGATCTAAATTTATTTTATCTTTAAACATCGTACTAATATTATGTTGATTTACAGTTCATGTCTATGTATTTGGAGATATTTGCCATAAATACATCTTCTTGGAGCCGTCTGTGTCCTTATAAAAAGCAAATTCGAAATTACCCGATGGCGTAGGTCCCCTAAAGTTTGCAGTG
Organism: Candidatus Saccharimonadia bacterium; assembly: GCA_044233405.1. Taxonomy (GTDB): domain Bacteria; phylum Patescibacteriota; class Saccharimonadia; order CAILAD01; family BJGX01; genus BJGX01. The sequence goes on from JBIIKB010000016.1 coordinate 1,836, forward strand.
CCCTTAATAGTTATTCTGTCTCCCTTTCCATTAGAAGTTACTTCTGTGACTTTCCAAGAATCAATTAGCTTTAAATTAGCAGTTGTAACCTCTTTTGAAAAATCGCTTTCGCCATTTATATATTCTTTTTGTAAATCCGAGCTTAAAAGATTAAATGCAGCAGCATAATTTTCAGTTTTTATATAATTCAAAAATGTTTCACTTATCTCGATAGCCTTTTTTTGATCATCACTATAATTGCTTGGGTTCGTCTGTTCATTTTGCTGTATATTCTTTGCGCTGTCTTGGCTATCTAGGGTGCGATTATAATTTTGGTAAATAATTACTCCACCTGCACTAATCAAGCCGATAAACAAAATTGTAGATATTGTTAATGCCACATTAGCTACTGTTGTAGATGAGTTTGAATTTCTTGCCTTAGCTTTGGCTATCATTGACATTATTAAGCCCACTGGAGGCAAGATAATTGCAAAAAGCAATGATGCCACGGACAGGCCGCTAGTTCTTTTTTTGCTAGATTTTGATTTTTCTAATTCTGGTGGTTCAGAGCTTTTAATGCTGCTCGTGGTGCTGGAATTAATATCAGCTTCAGATTCAAAGTTTAAATCTTTATCAATATTGCTTTCTGGCTCTATATCGCTATTATTTTGTTGGTTATCTTTCAAAAATTTATCCTTTTTATAGTTAAGCTTATCTTATTTTGATTAAACACCTATAGTCAATTATTCTGACTTAGCATATATAACCAGCCTTTGTGATTCTAAGCCAATCTTACTTAAGGCCGGGCTGGTGACCAGAAAAAGGCCCAGATATTTTGCATCATCCTTTTTTAAGAGTTCGGGCTTAATTTCTTCATTTGGTTGATACTGTGCCTTTTCCAGAACCTTGTATTTCTGAGCTCTTCCATCTTTATACCTAACTTCTATTTCATCACCTGCAGTTAACTTATTTGCATCTTTTAAAATGCCGGCGTTTTCACTGCCGTAATAACCTGCCATGAGTACACTGCCATTCTGCCCAGGCTTTACTCCATCCTTAAACCAAGACACACTAGTATTCTTAGATGGGGTCAAAATTTCACCAGACGCTGTTGTGCCTTTGGCTTCTAGAGGAGTATTTATTAAAAGTTTAGGAATAACTAAATACATCTCGGCTTCTTTTAGTATTGGTGGTGGTGGAGACTGATCAGCCTCCTTTTTAACCTCTAGTTTAGCCTTGGGAGGCCTTACGCCACTTACAATATTAGATTTTAATGGGCTGTAGGCCACCCTTGTGTTAGATGCCCCCCAAAGAATAATTATTTCTGCTAAAAAAAATAAAAAAATCAAAATTACCGCTAAAGCAAATCTTTGCTTGCGTTTATAATCCACCCTCTTTTTAACACTGAGAGTACTTAAGTAGGGATGGTCTTTTTCGTAGTACCTGTATGGATCTTTATTTTTCCCCACATAATAATTGTAAAGTGCTTAAGGTTTTATAACAAGATTCAATTTGAGCTTTAAATCTATTTTTGCTTAGAGATATATTCTCTTTTAATAAACAATCCTACTAATGCAATAAATCCAAGCGCAGACAAGCTAGCTATTAAAATTGGTAGGTAATTACTTTGCGAGGCTCTAACACTGGTTGTGTTAGGTGCACCAACGGTATCAAATCCACCAAAACTTCCTGTGTTTGGGTATGTATCTTGGTTAGTTCCCCAGAATGGACTGTAGTTAGGGCTAAATGTAAACGGCCCTGTATCACTGCTGGTATCCCCAGCATTACCGGTACTTATTGCACTTTTAGAAGTTCCGTCCGGGTTCATTTGAACCATATCATAGGTAGCTATGTCAATGTTGTTTCTCATAGTTACAATTTTTGTTCCATCTGGAGAATAAGTGCCTACAAACCACCTGGTAGTTGCGTCAGAAGTGGCCACCGCAGCATCACCAGTGCCATCTGCATTAACCTTTCTTATGCTAAATAATGTACCGGCATCTCCACTCAAGCTGTTGTATACAAAGGCATTATTATCAGGCGATACATCAAAAAACATTCCCAAAGACTCTCCATTCATTTGTGCAGCAGTAACTACGCTAGTAGCCGTACTTTGGTTAGCTGATGTTGGGCTAATAGAGTATATACCAATGCCATTAGTCCCGCTGTCGCTAGTAGAAACATAAATTTTAGAATTATCACTGCTCCATATGGGGTTAAAAACTTGGCCGCCAGTATACATATTTTGCGTAAGTCTTGTTAGTCCAGTACCATCGGCATTTACTACATAAATATCTACTTTTCCAGTTGAAGTGTCTTGCCTGTTAAAAGCAATTTTGGTGCCATCGCTAGAAAAGGCTGGATTTCCATCTATTACTGCAGTTGCTGTTGTTAGCTGGGTTCCATCATCGGCGTAAGACGAAGCGCTTTTGATATATAAATTTACATCCGTACCATTAAGCTTACTGTAAGCAATCTTGCTTCCATCTGGGGAATAAACGAATTGCCTTTGCAAGTTACCAGTATTAACAAAGGAAATATTATGACCAAAATAATTTAAATTAGTTGGAAGTATAGATACAGCACCAGCGCCGATACCATAAGATATTATCCTACCGTTGGTGCCAGAAAACTGAGCCTGGGCGGCTGTAGGTAACATAAAAATAGCCAGCATAGAAAATATCGCTGCAAGCTTAGTTATTTTAGTATTTACTTTTATCATTTTTGTTTCCTTATTTTTATTAATAAATAATATTTAAAATTGTTATGTTTGTCAAACTTTATATCTGCTTGGCATATACTACTAAGCGCTCATCATATGTACTGGTGGCTTTATCCCAATTACCGTAGCACGTAATTAAATTCAAGTATTTACTATCTCTTTTATTAAAGATTTCCCTTAGCGGCATACCAGCAAGCTTGTAGGTTGCTTTAGACACAACTTTATACTTAATTACTCTACCATCTTTAAATCTATACTCGATATTATCACCCTCGTTTAGCTTATCAGCCGAACGAAATACTCCTCTTTCGTAAGGACCACCGTAGTGCCCCGCTAAGACAACGCTTCCATTCTCGCCTGGATTAGCGCCATCTTTATATAGGGCAACATTATAAAGACTTTTAGAGGTGGCCATATCGCCATTAGCTGTTTTACCAACAAATTCGACTGCAGAATTCACATTCAGCTTTGGTATATATAAACTATCATTTGCCTGTTGAGCTTCTTCTCCAGGAACTTTTGAAACAAGCTGCGCAGACAACGAATCAGTTTTCTTCTTGTTTTTCTTAATTGGAATTTCTAAATCGGCCTGAATCGGACTATGCAAAATACGCGACTCAGAAACAGCCCATAAAAAAACCGCTTCCAGTGCAAAGGCGGCCAAAACAATAACTACTAAATATGCTAGCTTTTGCTTTGAAGCAAATTTATTTTTTATGTGTTTCTGAACCTTTGTGGTTTTGCTAATTTCGCTACCACAATTGGTACAAATGTGTTTTTGTTTTTCCACAGTTAAATATTATAAGTCTTATGATTAAAAAGCAAACAAAAAAGATTAGACTTCTCTAATCTTTCTAAATGGTGGGCCCGGTAGGATTCGAACCTACGGCCAATCAGTTATGAGCCGACTGCTCTAACCACTGAGCTACGGGCCCCTACCAAATATAAGTGTATATTATAGCTGTAAATATGCAAAACAAAAAGAGCCCCGAGGGGCTCAGCTTGTTTTAAACTAGATCTAACCTTTCTTAAGAATTGGAAGGCCAGTTCGAGTGTTTTCTACTACGATATAGCCTTCTGGCATTTCATCGATAGCGCCGTCTTTAACTTCTTTAGCGAAGAAGTAGATTCTTTGCAGTCGTCCACCCTTAAGAGTAACTTCTCTTGAGTGTAGGTAATATGTTTGTCCTTTTGAATTTACATGTGAAAAAGCCATGTTTTTTAATTTCCTCCTTAATTAATCTTATGTAACCTAGGTTATGCCACCCAGGTGTTGATGTCAAGGGAATATTTAAAGAAAAATAATTTACTATCTGTTGCAATCTGTAAAATATATTTAGACAAAGCTATGACTAATAAATATTTGTTATGCTAAAGTATTGACAAGTTCGTATTACTTTCGGTAAAATATAAATAAATAAATAGGAGGAAAGATGAAAACAGCCCTAACTAAAAAGCAAAGAAAGACACTAGACTTCATAACAACATTTATTGAAGAAAAGGGATATTCGCCTAGCTATCGAGAAATCGCAAACGGCTTAAAGCTAAATTCAGTTGCTACTGTTGCTCAGCACATCGACACACTGGTTGATAAAGGATTTTTAGAAAAAGGAAGTAATTCTGCTCGATCTCTTATTCCAGTCGAAGATGTGGAAGCATCCGTAAACGAACCTGGAGTTGGATTGCCAATTCTTGGCCTAATTGCTGCTGGTAGCCCCATAGAAACAATCTCTGGACATAAAGAAACCCTCGAAGTGCCTGCATTTATGGTTGGGTCAAAAAATTCGTATGTGCTGCAAGTTAAGGGTCAGAGCATGATTGAAGACGGAATACATGACGGCGACTATGTAGTGGTGCAAGAAAAAGAAGTTCCAAGTAATGGCGACACTGTTGTCGCTCTAGTAAATAATGGCGAAGCCACTCTAAAGCGTTACTACAAAGAAAAGGACCATATACGTTTACAGCCTGCAAATTCAACTATGGAGCCAATAATTGTTAAGCCCTCTACCCCAATTAAAATTCAGGGTGTTCTGATAGGTTTAATTAGAAAATACTAAACTAAATCAGTCTAGTAACTCTATCCAATCAATAAGCATTTTAAATAAATAGAAATTTACTATCATTCCTATAAATCCTGCCAAGATTTGTAGAATTCCATTTATTATTTCAGCTGGTATTATCAAAATTCCGTTTGTCCAAAGACCTATAAAAAACGGTATGGTAACATTTAAACTCAAAAGCCCAAGCGCAATTATGCCCGCCAAAATACCAGCTTGCATCAGTGTTCTTTGTAATTTTTCATGCTTAGTTTCTTGATTAATATACTCTCCGGCAACTTCGGTTTCGTTCTTTGCCTCTGTAAAGAATGAGTAAACAGACCAAATAATACTGTAAGCAACCAGCCCTACTCCAGACCAAAATACAACCAAGCTTATGGTGTTTGCAACTTTATTTTCTGCAAAAAAACTATCTATTTGATCACGAAAATTTTGCTGTAATGCAGTGTCTGAAAATATCGAATTTTGTGTGGCTTTTAAATAGATTAAGTTAAATTCGAATGTAAGAAAAACTACGGCAACCAACGCAAGCAGTATCAGTATCTCCTTTTTGTTCGGCAACAATACCTTCAAATAGTCTTCTTTGGTAAGCTTCATTGTTGGCTAGATTTATTGACTGTTATAAATACAGTGGTTGTTGGGCTATTTTGACCCTGAAGTACAACTAGAGTGGTTTTAAGATCGCCTTTTGTGTAACTTCCTACGGCATTCATTTGCCCTATCTCACCCAATGCCTGTTCATTACCAGCAGTCCAACCCTTAGATACCATCTCGTTTTTGTAGTAATCAGCAACTTTACTTTGTCCATCCTGGGTAGTTAGTGTAACTGAATAATCTCCTTTATCGGATTTTGTAGAAAGTTTAATCTTAGAGCCAGGGTAGATTGGTACATCGCTAGGAAAGCCAGAAGGAAGCGACACATTTCCTCCTAGCGATAATGAGTTGCCATCTTTATTAAAGCTGAATGATCTTCGGCCACTTGTTAAACCGTCGCCAAAACTCGCTAGAGAAACTATAAATATCCAGAATATAAGTTGCAAAACTATAAATATACTTGATATCACAATAGAGGCAATCGCAAGGCCTTTACCCCCCTCTTTTCTTTTATTTATTTGTACGAGTGCAATAATTCCTAGTACCAAACCAACAATAGGTATTGTGAACAAAAGAAAAGTTAAAATGATCGCAAAAATAGAAATTGTATTAGTTTTCTTTTCGACAGCATTAGTTGATGATTGCTGCTTAGCGACAGACTGGCTTTTTGGGCTAGCGGTTTTTTTAGTGGACATTTAAGATTTCCTCGATTAATTACTAATTAAACTTTACCCTATTTACTTATAGTGCTCAAGCTTACTTAAAATGCCGAAACAATTGACTCAACTACGCCATCGTCAAAAACGCTCGGAATTATTTTTTCAGTATTTGGTTGCTCAACTACTGATGCTAAGTTCTCTGCAGCTTTTAATTTAATTTCATCAGTGATTTCTTTAGTATTGGTATTGATTGCACCCTTAAACATGCCCGGAAAAACCAAAACATTATTAATTTGATTTGGATAGTCTGATCGTCCTGTAGCTACAACCTTGGCTCCAGCTTCAAGAGCTATATCAGGTTCAATTTCAGGTACCGGATTAGCCATTGCAAATACTATAGGGTCTGAGTTCATACTTGAAATATGTCCAGCGTTTATAAGATTGCCTTGTGATAACCCCAAGAATATGTCACTTCCTTCCATAGCATCAGCAAGGCTTCCGTTCATATCATTTTTATTCGTTACCTTTAGTAGCTTTTGTTTATTTTCATCTAGATCATCTCTTTGGCTAGATATAATTCCCTTACTATCTACCATAATAATATCACCCATACCCCACTTATCTAGAAGCCTTGCAACACCGCTTCCGGCCGCGCCAGACCCAACGATAACGGCCCTGCAATTACTCCTGTCTTTATTAGTGACCTCAAGTGCGTTTATTAAACCT
>JBIIKB010000050.1:0-4175 GCA_044233405.1 Candidatus Saccharimonadia bacterium
ACATAATGTACCTTCAAGATTTATATCAGATATACCAGAAGAAATGATTGAAGAACCTATTGGATCTAATATTGGAAGTTTAGCAACAGCTCGAAGGGAAGCATTTGATAATGATTTTCCGGAAGAGGTTGAAATGGCCCAGGTAGAGCCCGGAGATAGTGTTGTTCATCCGGCATTTGGAAAGGGCAAAGTAATATCTGTTAGTGGCGCCGAGGTGGAGGTGAGATTTGATTCCGGAACCAAAAAAACGCTCAATCTGCAGTACGCCCCATTAAAGAAGGTTTAAGCTGGATATTTGCTAAAAAAGATCCAATGTATTATTCAATATTAAATTGACAAGCACTTATGCTTAAAGCTAAAATTAACTACGTAAATATAAACAAAAACAAAAGCCTTTTATTATCATTAACCAAAGAGGCTTATTATTTTACCTAAGTTTAGTAGAACTTCCGAATATCGTAGAAAAAAACTAAACCTAACAATGGAGGGAAAGAAACACCGCCCAGTTATGAGCGTTGTGGCTGTTGTCGCCTTGTTTGTCTTTGTTGTATTTTCGGTTGTATTTGGACAATCCCAAGTATCACTAACAAATACTGCAAAAGCAGAGAATAAAAAATTAGTAACCATTTTTTCAGATGGTAATAAAAAGACTGTTCCTACAGATGCTAAAACTATCGGAGAGGCTCTTAAATTAAATGGAATTAAGCTTGAGAAAGGGGATGTAGTTGAACCAGTTGCCGAAACTCCACTTGATCAGCCATTTTATAATATAAACGTTTATAGAGCCTTCCCATCGCTCGTTGTGGATGGTGATAAAAAAACAACCGTGTTAAGCGGGTATAGAAGCCCAAGGCAAGTCGTAGCTGCTGCTGGCTTGAAGGTATATGATGAAGACAAGGTTAGTCTAGATAGGAGTGATGACTTTGTTTTTGATGGAGTCGTTGGTCAACGAATCAAAATTGACAGAGCTACACCGGTAGATATACAAATTGGTACTAGAATTTTTGAATTTAGAACATGGAAGAAGACAGTTGGAGAGGTATTAGAAGAAAAAGGCTTTAGCGTTAATGAGTCTGATTTGGCTGGACTTAGTCTTAATGACCCAATCTACAAAGACATGAATATAAAAATTCTAAAATTGGTTTCAGACATTATTCAAATTAGAGAAGCAGTTGAGCCAGAAGTGCAGTATAAGGACGATCCAACTAAGCCAACATCTTTTAGACTAACCGAGGATCCTGGCAAACCAGGAGAGAAGGTAATTAGCTTTACGGTAAATAGAAAGGGAGATGTGGAGCTCAGCCGACAAAAGCTGGAAGAAAAGGTGACTATTCCGGCAAAACCAAAAATAGTTGTGAGAGGCACAAAATACGATGCAATCGGTGATAATGCCCAGCTTCTATTGAAGCTTCGAACCTGTGAGACAGGGGGCAGGTATAACGCCAACACGGGCAATGGATATTTTGGAGCTTATCAGTTTTCTCAGGCAACCTGGAATCGCTGGAACACTGGCTATTCAAGAGCCGATTTAGCACCCCCAGAAGTTCAGGACACTTATGTTCTTAAAAATGCTAAAGCTAGTAAGGGTGGTTTCTGGAGCCAGCACCCTGGCTGTTCTGTAAAGCTTGGGCTACCAAAATTCCCCTTTTAGAACTACAATAGCAGGATGAAAGCTAAAAAAAGTTTTGGCCAGAATTGGCTAAGAGATGAATATGTATTAGACGAAATCGTTAAGTCTGCTGAAATAGCCGAGAATGATACTGTATTAGAAGTAGGGCCTGGGCTTGGTACTCTTACCCAAAAGCTTGTGATTACTGGCGCAGATGTTGTTGCTGTCGAAGCAGATAAAGATTTATTGCCCAGGCTAGGCAGTATGTTCCAGGGGAAGGCTAACTTTGAGCTCATAAACGATGACATACTAAAGTTTGATTTATCTAAGTTAAACAATGACTACAAGGTGGTTGCCAATATACCTTATTACCTAACTTCAAATTTGTTGCGTACACTTTTAGAATCCAATAATCCCCCTTCGACTATGGTTTTGCTGGTTCAAAAAGAAGTCGCCCAAAGAATTATGGCAAAGCCAGGGCAAATGTCTGTTTTGGCCTTTTCAGTCCAATACTATGCAAAACCAGAATATATAATGGATGTTAAAAAAGAGCTATTCGACCCAGTGCCCAAAGTGGATTCAGCAGTTATAAAAATTAGCCGTGGTCAAAAGCCTGCATTCGAGGCTGATATTAAAAAACTCTTTCGACTTGTTAAGGCTGGATTTGGTGAAAAGCGTAAAATGCTTCGTAATAGTATATCTGGAGGCTTAGGAATTGAGACGTCATTGGTGGAAAATTTACTAAAAGACTGCAAACTAAAGCCAACAGCTAGAGCTCAGGAACTTAGTCTGAAAGATTGGCAAGGAATTTATAGCCAGGCACTTCAGATGGGCATTATCTAATTCAACACTTATGCTTATGATAGAATAAGCATATGAATTTAAGACTTCATAACAGCAAAAAGCAAAGAGCACTACTATCATTCTTTATGGGCATCATTTTTGTTCTAATAGCAATCTTCATAAGTTTTAAGCCTGCTATAGCATCGGATAATTTTAATTACAATATAAACGTAAATTATATTGTCTCGCCAGACTCAAATACTTTAGTTAAAGAAACTTATAATATTACGAACAAAACAAGTACTCAGTATTTAGATAGTATAAGAGTGTCTACCCCGAGCACAGATGTTTCTAACATCCAGGTTTATTATGGCAATGGTGGCAGTATCCCTTTTGAGACAGCTAGAATTACTCAAGATAAAAGTGGTTACAAATATGATTACACAGAAATAAAAGTTAATTTTAATCGGGCTAATGTAGGTCAAGGTCTGAATTGGAGCTTTGTCATTCAGTACAATACCCCAGATATTGTCGAAAATAAAGGCAGAGCCAATGTTGTGTATATTCCAGGCATATCTCCTGAAAATAGAGATGAATACAACGTAAGCTTAACTGTTCCGAACAGTTTTGGAACTATTCACGGTTTTGGTAGGCTTCCGAAATTAACAAATCAAAACCCTACAAATAGAACTTATTCATTTTCTAAGGACGATTTAACTAATAATTCTGTCCAATTGCTTTTTGGGGACTCAACTACTTATAAAGTTAATTTTGCCTATCCTCTCAAAAACGAAAGCTTATCCAAAAAAGATTTTGAAATAGCCTTGCCCCCAAGCACTTCCTCCCAGACTGTTTTTATTGAAAAGATTGAACCAGCACCAGTATCTACTAGGGTAGATACAGATGGCAATGTAATTGCTAAATACATACTCGATGGCAATCAGTCATTAACAGTCAAGGTAGACGTTTTGGCAGACGTAAAATATATCGAGTATAATCTCGCAAATAGCGGCACCTTAAGTGATATACCACAATCTTTGAAGAATGATTACACTAAGCCGACCAAGTATTGGCCCGCCAATAATAATCAGATAAAACAAAAAGCCCAAGAAGTAACTCAAGGCAAAAACTCTGTAGCAGAAAAAGTTAAGGCAATAAATGATTACGTAATTCAAACTCTTAACTACAATAACGAAAAGATTAAATATAATATCAGACAAGGTGGGCTTGAAGCATTGAATGACCCCAATAATGTTGTTTGTTTGGAATATTCAGATTTGAGCATATCATTGCTTCGCGCTGCGGGTATTCCTGCAAGAATGCCAGTTGGGTATGGTTATTCAGGAGATCTAAAAAAGTCACCTTCTGTGAGCGATTCACTACACTCTTGGGTTCAGGCCTACATTCCAAATAATGGTTGGATAAATTTGGACCCAACATGGGGTGAAAAGTTCAATAACTTTGGAATTTCGGATATCGATCACTTGGCTTTTGCAATCTGGGGAGCTAATGATTCGCAACCTCCAGCCATCACAGCCGAAGGAGTTGATACAAATTATCAGTACGAAGAAGTTAGTTTAAGTTACACAGATATAGTTCCTACAATATCTAATGACGCCAAAATTACTTCAACCAATTGGGTTATACTGCCATTTATTTCAATTAACACTTATAGGGTTGTGGGGCCGAGTAATGCCACAGTTTTTGATGCAGGTGTTTTACAAACAAATGCCAGCTCTAAAAAATTAACAGAGGTCAGAACTTTAGCTCCTGCCGAAAAATT
>JBIIKB010000049.1:0-4219 GCA_044233405.1 Candidatus Saccharimonadia bacterium
AATTAACAGGGTCTATATGGAATTTTGGACTAAGCTTTGCAACTTTTAATAAAATTTTATTAGTCGATCCAGTTTCCAATAAAGATTTAGCCTCGTCAGTTATTCAAAATAACTTCACCCCATTAATTCTGATATTAATTATCTTATCTGTTATTATCGCCTTTTCAATGATAAAATTACGTAGGAATATGCTAAAAAATAAACTAGAAATTAAGAATGAAAAAAAATAGTTATTATGTAACCACTTCAATCGCGTATGCAAACGCTAAGCCTCATATCGGCTACGCTATGGAATTATTTGAAGCCGACACATTGGCTAGATTTTATCAAAACCATGGTCGAGACAGCTTCTTTTTGACTGGCACTGACGAACACGGTCAAAAAAATAAAGAGGTTGCTGAAAAAGAAGGTATATCGGCAAGGGAATATGTAGATAAATTGAGCGTTAACTTTCAGGAGCTTACTAAGCTTTTGCAGTTAAGAAACGATAAATTTGTTCGCACAACAGATGAAGGCCACAAAAAAGCAGCTCAGAAATTATGGCAAGCTTGTTCTAATGATATTTACATGGGTAATTACTCTGGCCTTTATTGCATTGGCCATGAGGCCTACATTAAAGAAATTGATCTGGTTGAAGGTAAATGCCCCGAACACAAAACTGAACCACAAAAGATGGAGCTACAAAGCTATTTTTTCGCACTGTCAAAATACACTGATAAACTAAAGCAATTAATAAACAGCGGGGAGTTGAGGATTGTTCCAGAAAAGCGTAAAAATGAAATAATATCATTTATCGATTCTGGCCTAGAAGACATTAGTATTTCTAGGCCCAAAAGTCAGCTTGACTGGGGAATAGATGTTCCGGGCGATGACAGTCATGTTATGTATGTTTGGTTTGACGCACTAAGTAATTATATTTCGGCTATAGGCTACGTCGATGACTCAGATGAATACAAAAAGTTTTGGCCTGCGAATGCCCATGTTGTGGGTAAAGATATCGCTCGCTTTCATTGCGTAATTTGGCCAGCAATGCTTTTAAGTGCAGGCCTAGAAGTACCAAAATCAGTTTACGTTCATGGGTTTATAAGTAGTGGTGGACACAAAATGAGTAAAAGTCTAGGAAATGTAATCGATCCTGTAGATTTTGTTGAAAAATATGGTGTCGAACCAGTTAGATACTACCTCTTAAGATATATACCTAGTTACAACGATGGTGACTTTTCAACGGAAAAATTTGAAGAAGTATATCAATCAGACTTGGCAAATAATTTAGGAAATCTAGTTTCTAGGGTCGCCAGCATGATCAACAAATATTCTGATGGAATTTATGATTCAAAGAAAGTACAAAACGATTTAGGTCTTGAAGACTTGATGGATGATTTTAAATTCGACAAGGCACTAGAACAGATCTTTAGTAAGCTAGATTCATTAAACGTAGCTATAGAACAGTTTAAGCCTTGGGAAATAGCCAAAACTGATTTGGGCTCGACTAAAGATTTTTTAAGCGGAGTTGCCTGTGAAGTCATATATTTGGCAAATGAACTAAAAGCATTTTTACCTGAAACAGCCGAAAAAATATTAAATGTGTTTAAAGATGGAAAAGTTGCAAGCGATGTTCAACCGCTTTTTCCTCGACTCGATTAGACGATGCTTGTAGACACACACGCACACATTCATATAGAAGAATTTAAAAATGATCTAGACGAAATTTTTGAAAGTGCTTCAAAAAGTGATGTAAAAAAAATTATTACCATAGGAACGGATGAAGTAGATTCCAAAGAAGCTTTAGAATTTTGCTACAGAAATAATCATGAAACAGTAGATGTTTTTGCTTCTGCAGGCATTCACCCTCATGATGCAGACAGGGATAATGATTCATTACTTACTTTAAAAGAATTGGTTATTGATGGGGGCTATTCCGATAAACTTGTTGCTATAGGCGAGTGCGGCCTAGATTACTTTCGCAATAACTCAGATAAAAAATCTCAGCAGACAGCTCTGGACTTTCAGCTGCAACTTTCTCAAGATAGCGGTCTGCCAGTAATATTTCATGTTCGTGATGCATGGGATGATTTTTTTGGGATTTTAAACAATTTTAAAAATATTCGCGGTGTCATTCATAGTTTTACAGGCACATCACGTGAAGTAGAGCTAGCTTCAAAAAATAATCTGTATTTTGGTATTAATGGAATTATCACTTTTACAAAAATATCTGAGCAGCTAGATGCAGTAAAGAAAATACCCACGGACAAATTGTTATTTGAAACCGATTGCCCTTATTTATCTCCCGAGCCTCTCAGGGGAAGGCGTAATGAGCCAGCAAATATAAAAATTATTGCTGAATTTGTTTCAAAGTTACGTAATGAATCATTAAACGAAATTAGTAAAAGCACAACTACTAATGCTAGAACACTTTTTGGGTTAAAATAGTACTTATGGAAAAATCACACAATACCGAGCCAACACCAGATTTGTATTATTACGGAAGGAAATATTCTGAATTATTGGATAGGCTTGAGCAGGCTAGAAAAAAATTTTTAGAGGAAAAATCAGAACCAGACCTAACTGAAAAAGAAAAAAGAGATTTGATATTAGAATTTGAAACAAAAATTATAGAGCAAATACTTGTTAAATTAAATGATAAAAATTATCCTTGGCTAGGACATTCAATGGACAACTCAAGCTCAAAGATGATTGAAGCAACGGGTGATACCTTCATAGATACTAAGGATAGAACAATTTACCGAGCCGAAAGTACTAACTATAGCGAAGATGCACCAGTTCAGGTCGAAGTGGGAAGGTTTTATAGTTTGGATAGTTTAGGCAAAATTCAAGTAGCCACTACAAGTGAATCTGAAGATTTAGATGATGCTCTAGAGTCAGACTTAGATCCGTACTCTTATGATATAGAAGATGAATCGAGCTTTGAAAATACACAACTAGATTTAGAGCATGCTAAAAGATTCTCACTAATGCTTCAAGAAATAGTAGAATCTTTAGAAGAGGAATACAAAGACAGGAATAATTACATTATGCTCAACAGTTTTTATGAAGATACTGATAATACTCAGCCTAAATATTTAATTGAAAAAATTTAAGTAAATGTATATGCACAAAAAATATTTTGACTATGCCGCTTCAACTCCAATGGATGAGGAAGTTAAGAAAGAACTTATTAGTAGCTTAGATGTTTTTTCGAATCCCTCTGCACAATACGGTAGTGGTCGAGAGGCTAAAAAATATTTAGATGACGCGCGTAAAAGATGCGCAATGTTTTTACAGTGCAATTTTGATGAAATTGTTTTTACTAGCGGGTCAACCGAGAGTAATAACTTGGCAATTTTTGGAGCCGCTAACCACAAAAAACATGGACACGTAATTTCCATTTCGACCGAACATGCCTCGGTAAGAGAGCCTCTAGAAAAGTTAAAAAGAGAAGGCTTTGAAGTTGTCTTTATAGATGTAGATAAAAACGGACTAATTGATATGGATGGTTTAGTCTCAAGCTTAAAAGGCGAAACTATTTTGGTAACAATTAGTTATGCCAGTAGCGAAATTGGAACCATTCAGCCTATAAGTAAAATTTCTCAAGCCATTAAGGCGTATAATGCTGCAAACAATACTCGAATTTTGTTTCATACAGATGCGTCGGCCGCATCAGTCATATTGCCTTGCGACGTATCTAGGCTAGGTGTCGATTTATTAACACTGAGTGGGTCAAAAATATATGGACCTAAGGGAATTGGAGTTTTGTACGTTCGTCGTGGGACAGAAATTAAGCCGCTTAACTATGGTGGCAGCCAAGAAAACGGATTGCGTGCTGGAACAGAACCAATTGAATTAATTGCCCCAATGGCTAAAGCATTGGAGTTAGTTTTAGAAAATAAAAAGCGGGATGCGTATAAATTCAAAGAACTTCACAATGAATTTATTAATTTACTGAATGACAAAAAAATTGAATACATATACAACGGCCATAAAAAAGATCGACTAAACAATATAGTCAGCATTGCTTTTGAAGGCTTCAATGGCGAAGACTTGGTTGCTATGCTCGATGCCGATGGTTACGAGGTTGCAACTGGTGCAGCCTGCGAAGCCAACAAGGAAGAGCCCAATAGGGCATTACTTGCGATAGGCTTAAGTAGGGAGGAAGCTCAAGGCAGTTTGCGCATAAGTTTTGGTAGGGGCACTCAAAAGCCTGAGCTGAGGGGTCTTGTTT
>JBIIKB010000033.1:0-6223 GCA_044233405.1 Candidatus Saccharimonadia bacterium
AGTTACAAGTAACTTCGATATCCCTGAAGAAATTTTAAATAAGCTTCAATGAAAATATTGGGCATAGATCCAGGAACCGCCACAACTGGATTTGGATTGATAACTAAAGAAGGTCCAAAACTCACAAAAATTGACTGTGGCGTTATTTCTACATCAAAGGATCTAGATATGCCAAAAAGACTAAGTATATTATTCAATGATCTTCAGGAAATAGTTCAGACGCACAAGCCTGATGTCATGTCGGTTGAGAAATTGTTTTTTACTAACAACATCACCACTGCAATGACTGTGAGCCAGGCTAGGGGAATTGTGCTTCTAGTAGCATCACAAAATAATATTTCTATTGCCGAATACACTCCTTTGCAGGTTAAAATGTCTGCAACAGGTTACGGTAAGGCAACTAAAAAGCAAGTGCAGGAAATGGTTAAGAAGATTTTGAAGCTAAGCGTAATTCCAAAGCCTGACGACGCTGCCGATGCGCTTGCAATTGCAATTTGCCATAGTGCAAATGTAACTGATGTATAATTTATGTATGTTTCTGAAGAATAAAGATTTCAATATTGATTACGTCTCTTTGGCACTGTTTAGACTTGGCTTGATATTAACTGCTTTTGCGATGCCCCTTGAAATAGTGCCTAATAACTTTCTAAGTCTATTGTCTTGGCTGATTAATATTCTTCTAGTACAAAGAGCTATTTATCTATTTGTTTTTAAAAAAAATAAGCTTGCTTTTAATTTTAAAAAAGACAGTTTAATATTGGCTGCTTTTACATTGCCCCTGCTGGCAATTTTTATTTCTGCACTCTTTTCGTTTTACAAAGTGGTAGCACTTCTTGAATTAAGAGGCTTAATTGTTTTGGCTGTAAGGACATTGATAATTATTTTTATCTCTAGGAAGGAGGATATAAGATTATTTATTAATTCAATATATATAGTTACGGTATTAGTAATCATATTTGCTTTTTTTCAGTTTTATGCTGATTTGCTAGGTGTATCTGTGAATATAACGAGACTAATTAGCAACTATACAAGTAAGGGAACATACCCTTTTCCTAGAGTTCATTCGTTTGCGCATGAACCATTGTACCTTGCCAACTATCTTTTAATAGCCTTAGGCTTAGTATGTGGCGATTTAGTGATAAATAAAGAAAAATCAAAATGGTGGATAAAAGCATTATTTATTTTGACTGTATTATTGATTATATTAACGGTTGCAAGGGGAGCAATAATTGGACTGATTTTTGGTATTTTTGTTTTTTTGGTTTTAACTTGGGATTTTAAATTATTTAAACAAATACTTATTTACTCAATCGTCTCAATTATTATTAGCCTTTCTGTACTGAGTAGTGCGTCATTAATAAAAAAAGACACTGTAATAAATAGTTTTGGAAACCATGCAATAAATACAAAAGACGAGTCTGTTACTAACAGAACAAGCACTTGGAAATATGCAATTAAAGCTATAATTGCCAAACCACTCACCGGAGTGGGCGGAGCTAATAGCCAGTATTTTATTGGAGAAAGTAATCCAGTTGATTTAAAAAATAACTCAACAGGACTATATAAGATTATCGTTTTTAACAATTCATTCATAACATTTTTAGCGGAGTATGGAATTATTGGGATTACGAGTTTAATGCCACTTTGTTATTTATTTATAATTATTGGTAGAGATTTAATTCTACTTAGACCAAAAAGTTATGCTGTAGGGCTATTTGCTTTTACAGTTATAATTCAAGCAATGACTTTTGAAATAATATTACTATTAAGATTTTGGATGCTTTTAGCGTTGCTTATAGCTATTTGGCGACTGGATATTAGATCAAAAAATAATCAACTTAATTCCAAATAGCATTTTTAATTATTAATTAACTGCTAAATTATCTATAATTGCCAAATCAATTAAATGTTTTCAAAAGGTATGCTTAGATAAAATTAAAACTAGCATTTATTGCAATTTGCCCTGGCCATGATTGCCTATAAGTTTTCTCCTATAACTGTGGGAATGGCAGGCGGTTCAACTGTTTTGATACTGTTTTCTTCTTATTACTCTTTGTTATCTGGCCAGACAATGGGCTCCTTAGTAACTATTCTATTTAGCATTTCATTTGTTATTTTAATAGCAATGCTCTTTTTTATTGATAAGGTTATGCCGCTACCCAAGGTCGAAAATTTCGTTCAGAAAAAATAGTTAATAAAGTTATTATTATTCTATACTCTTTAGTCCTGTTATAATCTATTACATGATTGCAAGAATAAAAGGTGTGATATCTGAAAAGCTTGATAGTTCTGTGGTGATTGAATTGAATGGCATAGGTTATGAGATATTCGTTCCCGCCAATACTTTATTATCTGTAAACGAGGGCGATGAGGACTTATTTTATATTGCTGAAAATATAAAAGAAGATGAATATAGCTTATTCGGGTTTCCGACTCGTGACGCTAGGCAAATTTACTATAAACTTACCAGCGTTAACGGTGTTGGCCCAAAAGCTGCAATGTCTATTCTTTCCGCACACTCTGCCGATGATGTCCAAAACGCAATATTGAGCGATGATGTAAATTTATTTAGTAGCGTTTCTGGAATTGGCAAAAAGACAGCCCAAAGAATTATTTTAGATTTAAAAGGTAAACTAGTTGAGGTAGAAAAGATAGAGGCCGATGAAAGCGACCAAGCATACCAGGCACTTATTAGTCTAGGCTATTCTGCTAAAGATGCGCAGGCAGTTTTAAAAGACATCGATTCGAGCTTGAGTACTCAAGAAAGAATTAAGCTAGCGCTAAAAGGAGCTAAGAAATGATTGAACGCCAAGAAGAACTTATTGAGCCGGAAGTTCCAGAAGAAATTGCGCAAGAAGAAGTTTTTGAATTATCACTGCGGCCAAAATCATTTGATCAATACATTGGTCAGGAACAAATTAAAAAAGCACTCAAAGTTGCTATTTCGGCAGCTCAAAAACGTAATGAATCGCTAGACCACATTTTGCTTTATGGCCCTCCGGGACTCGGCAAAACTACCTTAGCCCACGTAATTGCAAATGAACTAAAAGGAAATTTAAAAGTTACCAGTGGGCCCGCGGTCGAAAAAGCGGCCGACTTAGCTTCTATGCTCACCAGCCTAGAAGACGGAGACATTTTGTTTATAGATGAAATTCACCGTTTACCCCGAAGCGTGGAAGAAATATTATATTCTGCGATGGAAGATTATGTGATTGATATTGTTTTAGGCAAAGGACCATCTGCACAAAACCTGCGCTTGGATTTACCCAAATTTACCTTAATTGGCGCAACCACACGTTTTGGAGCTCTATCTTCTCCATTAAGAGATAGATTTGGTATTGTTAACCGCCTGGACTACTACAAGGAAGATGAAATAGAAAAAATAATTAATCGATCTGCCAAACTTTTGGAAATTAAGCTTCAAAAAAATGCACTAGAGCAAATGTCTAAGAGATCTCGCTTGACTCCTCGCATTGCTAACAGGCTATTAAAGCGAGTTCGTGATTGGGCTCAAGTGCATGGGGACAACACAATAAATGACGAAGCGCTAAATGAAACCTTGTCTATCTTGGAAATCGATCAAAAAGGCCTAGATGCTTCAGACCGAAGAGTATTAGACGCAATAATTAACAAATATAATGGTGGGCCAGTAGGAGTTAGCGCAATTGCTGCCGCAACAGGTGAGGAGCGTCAAACTATAGAAGATGTATATGAGCCATTTTTAATACAACTTGGTTTTTTAGAACGTACAAGCAGGGGAAGAAAGGTTACCAATCAGGGCTACTTGCATTTAGGAGTTGAGCCACCCAAAGATATACAATCAACTCTAGTTTGATATAAAATAGAATTATGGAAAATAATAACAACTATCCTGGCCAAGCGCACGAAGAGGTTACCCAAAGGGTTGTATATAAGCATGTTATGGCAATAGCCCCAATTCTTTTTGGAATGCTTCTGTTATCTATTTTTGCCGTTATAGCAATAATATACGTTAATACAAACCTAGCTTCTGTAGAGACTTTTATTCCTCCTATCTTTTTAACATTAATTGGCTTTGTTTTTATAGCAGTTATAGTAATGTTAACTGTCGGAACTTTTTGGATCTGGAGACGCAACAAAGTAGTTATAACCAACAAGCATGTAGTTGATGTTGATCAAATTGGGCTGTTTAACAGAGAGGTGTCCACGCTTAGGCTAGAGGAAATTCAAGATGTGTCTGCCAAGGTCAATGGTCCTCTCCAGACAATGTTGGGATACGGGACATTAATAATCCAAACAGCAGGAGAAAGAGAAAACTTTGTATTTGACTACGTGCCAGAGCCTTATAAATTAGAAAATTATATAATTGAACTTCGCAGTAAATATTACGGAAATAAATTTAGTTAGAACTTGTAACTATATAAATACCTTTGGAGGGGTCACTTCCTAAGCTTTTGAGGTCTTTGTCATTTTTATTTTCTAGTGTAGCCTGTAGTTCAAAGCTGCCCGGAGTATTTCCTTGGGTTATATATATGTATTCTTTTTTGGTTGAAGGATCTTTTGGTACCTTTTTCATGAATGGAGTAGCACCTGCCTCTAATTCGGAAAGCTTTGTCGGGTAGCTGCCCTTTTCAGAGTAGTAAGCTTCGAGCTGTGTTTTGATAGCCCTTAAATCACTTTTGCGGGTGGCATCTCGGGCTCTTGATGGGCCATTTATAAGACCAGGAATTATTAGTACTGCAAAGAATCCAACGACAATAATTATTACAACTACGTCTAGTATGGTGAAGCCAGAGGGTCTATTTGCAAGTCTTTGTTTAAGTGAAAACATTATGAAGCTATTGTATAACCCTTATGATTTATAGGTCAAGCCTGATATCGCACATGCTTGCAGTTTTTTAGCGCTGTTTTTAGAATATCGAAATGAAGAAGCTAAATATATTATTGATAGGACTTATGCTGTCGGTTAATTTTGCAGCAACCGCAAAGGCTAACCAGAAATCTATATTAATTACCGAGGTTCAGACTGGAACTGAAGTTTCTGCCAGCCAAGAGTTTGTAGAAATTTATAATGATAGCTCTACTCAAGTTGATATATCTGGGTGGAGTATATACTACAAATCTGCCACCGGAAATACTTGGACCAAAAAGGCCACTATATTAACAAGAATATTAAATCCAGGAGAGTTCTTTGTTTTTAATTCAGGTCTTTTGGGGGATATAAGTTTTTCTAGTACTTTTTCTGAGAGTGGAGGCAACATACAAATTAGAAATAATTTGGGCGTTGCTGTCGACCAATTCGCTTGGGGGTCTGGAAACTCAGCTCTAGGCAAATCGGCAAGTGAATCATCGGCCGGGCAGAGTATGTACCGAATCTTTGACTTCGAAAATAAAAAAATGCAAAACACAGATAATAACTTTGAAGATTTCGAAATTACTCAATCGCCAACTCCTTCAGAACTTCCCGAAGTAATTTTGCCCGAAGCTGAAACAGAAACTATAAATTATCCTGGGCTTGAGCTTAGCGAACTCTTTCCCGACCCCACTGACTCCCAGAGCGACTCAAATGACGAATTTATCGAGATTTTTAATCCTAACAATCAAGATGTGGATTTGACTGGATGGAAGCTTAAAGATGAATCTGGAACCGAATATATAATTAAAAATAATTTTATACCAGCAAATGAGAGGCTAGCCATCTTCGTTATAGATAGCAAGTTAACTTTAAATAATACTGGCGATTCTGTTCAGCTGATTAATCCAAACGGGGAGGTTGTGGATGAATCTACTAACTATGGAGACGCAATAGAGGGTTTGGGGTGGATAAAAATTAATGGTGTTTGGAACTGGGCAGAAAGCGCCACTCCAAATCTGCCCAACTCAGCAATATATATAGAGCCGCAAAGTAGTCCAAGCCAGGCAGTCAAAAATGTCAAAAAAGCCAGCAAGAAAGCAGCAGTTAAAAAATCTTCATCTAGCAAACCAAAAACTAGCAAGGTCAAAGCAAGCTCTTCCAGGAATAATGCCTCGGCCCCTATACAAGAAAGCTCTAAATCTAAAAACCCCAACTTGTGGACTTGGTTGCTAGTTGCCGCTGGAGTCGCTACTATTAGTTATGGAATATATGAGTACAGAACAGAAATTCAGTTACAATTCAGCAAGCTTAGATCGAAGTTTGGAACTCGGCGTTAAACTTGCCAAGCTTATAGAGCCACCATTGTTAATTGAGATGGTGGGGGATTTG
>JBIIKB010000022.1:0-7186 GCA_044233405.1 Candidatus Saccharimonadia bacterium
ATAGAGCTTAAGAATTTCCTAGATTCAAATTTATAGATTTTTTAGTTCTTCCTTTACAACTTTTCTAACGTCCCAAAGGCTGGATTTGCCACCAGCTTTTATTTGCTGCAAGGATTGCAATAATTAAGCTCTAAAGTTGCTGTATAGCCCATATGCCCAAGCCTATTATGCCCAAAATAATTACTATTGCTATTAAAGCACCGAGCAAGCTCCCACTGTTACTAGGTTGCTGTTCGTTCAACCTGTTTTTCCTTGTTTTTAAGTATATAATTTTACAAAGTAGCGCAATAATCAAAGTGACTGTCACTATAATTAGGTAATTAACAGTAACACCGATACCATTAAAATCATAACCACAGCCCCATTCAATAACATCGAAAGGGAAACCCTTGCTTGCAGGTGGTGGCGTTACTACGGCCGGACACGACATTAGCTCATTACTATTGTCTAAAAAAGGCCATTTAAAAATAGAGCCTACAATTTTAATAGATGTGTTATTTAGTAGATAAGAAGCAACCAAGCCCACAATTAGGGCTGAACTTAATATTATTTTATTATTTTTTATAAATTGCATTTAATTCTTCCTTTACAACTTTTCTATCATCCCAAGGGCTAGATTTGCCACCAATCACAATTGATTGTTCGGCACCTTTGCCGGTAATTAAAACTAAATCGTCCTTTTTAGCTAACTGCAGAGCTTTGCGGATACCTTCACGTCGGTCGGGGACTATCAACATACTTTTGCCTTCTTTAGCACCGGCTTTAATGGCGCCTTTTTTGATGTCATTAATAATGTACATAGGGTCGTCTTCGTAAGGGTCGACGTTGCTCAGAATAATTATGTCCGAGCCTTTAGCACATATTTCGCCCATTTCGGGGCGCTTGGCACTATCGCGCCCGCCACCTTCAGCACCAAGCAGGGTAATGACTTTGGCACCTTTTGGCTTCATGTCCTTGGCACTGTTCATAAGTGCGGTCATGCTGGCTTGCTCATGAGCATAATCGACCACGACGGTAAAGGGCTGCTTGCCTTCGATAACTTCCATGCGTCCAGGGATGGTTGGGAGCTTGCTTAATCCGGATGTAATGGCTTTTTTATTAGCCCCAAGTGCAGAGGCGGTAGCGATAGCTCCGGCGGCATTAATGGCGTTGATTTTACCTAGTATTTTTACCTTGTAGCTTGTGCCATTAATATCAAAGCTAATACCGTTTTGGGTATCTTGCACATCGGTGATTTTATAATCAGCATCTGTCTTTGTTCCAAAAGTGAGCTTTTTATCAGCCTGGAAAATCAAATAGTCTTTGGCATGCTTGTTGTCGGTATTGGCAATAATCATCTTTGGTGTGCGGGCAAGATCAATGGTTTTGCGCCTGGAGTGGGTGAGGCGCTTGAACACGCGCTTGTTGTGTTTGTGCAGTGTTTCCATACTAAAGTCGTGCGCGGCCATGAGCTCCTTGGTGACATTGGTAAATACAAGCACATCGAAATTAATTCCAATATGTCGATACTGGGTTTGACCTTCGGACGGGACTTCCATGATTACATACTTACATTTCATAGAGGCCATCTTGGCTAGGATCTTTTGCATAACAAACGCACCCGGCATAGTCATATGATAGGGGTTCATTTCTTCTTTGCTGCCATAGCGAATGTTGGCAGTACCGATTAAGCCGACCTTGTGGCCATCGGCGCTCAAGATAGACCAAAGCATATTGGCAGTAGTGGTTTTGCCTTTACTGCCGACAATACCTATAACAATCATCTGCTCGCTGGGATTTTTGTACTTCTTTGCTGCAGCGATTGATTCAGTGTAGTGAAAAAAGTTGATCAATGATTTAGGGATAATTGGCTGAACAACTTTTTTAAGTGTCTTTTTCATAAATACATTATAACCATATAGGGGTAGATAATTAAACATTTGTTATACTAATTGAGATGAAAAAAAATTTACTGATGTGCCCGCCGAAATACTTTGGCATTGAATACGAGATTAACTCTTGGATGCATACCGAAAACGATGTGAATCAGGATGTCGCCACCAAACAGTGGGGGGATTTATATAATATTTACACCCAAAAGCTAGGTTGGAATGTTGATTTGATCGAGCCAATTAAGGGCTTGCCAGATATGGTTTTTGCAACCGATTGTTGCTTGATAAAAGACGGAAAGATGCTACTAAGTAACTTTCGCTACCCCGAGCGCCAAGCTGAAACTCAGCATTTTGAAAAGTGGCTACATGCTAATGGTTTTACAAACACCCAGCATGCCAAACATCGTTTCGAGGGCGGGGGAGATAATTTGGTGTGTGGCGATAAAATCATCGCTGGGCATGGCTTCCGCTCGGACGAGGCTGCAGCAGACGAAATGCGCGAGTATTTTGGCTGTGAAGTGGTTAGCTTGAAGATTGTTGACCCAGACTTCTACCACTTAGATACGTCCTTGGCAGTACTTTCGGATGACACAGTGGCGTATTACCCCGGTGCGATCGATGAAGAAAGTAGAGAGAGATTAAAAAAAGCCATTCCAAATCTAATCGAGGCCACACATGAGGAGGCCAAGGGTTTTGGGCTTAATGCGGTGAGTGATGGCAAGACCATAATTACCAGCAATGAATCAGAAAGTTTATTGCAAAAATATAGCGATGCTGGATTCGAAGTAGAGGGTACATCAATACTTGAATTTCGTAAATCGGGCGGTGGTGTTAAGTGTTTAACATTAAGTTTAGATTAAGCACTAGCGCTTTATTAAACTTTTATTTATACTAATAAGTAATCATGGATCCGCAAAGCAATCCTATTAATAATACTCAGGGGGATGACGTACCGGCTGGTGACGCTAGTTTGCCAACAGGCGGTTCGACTTTTCAGCCTCAAGATAATCCTGCAGTAGGTTCAGCGATGCCAATGGGTGATACAGGTGCAATGGGTGCCACACCTCCACCAACACCAGGTTGGCAAAATGAAGCTGCAGCAGATGCCGCTGGAGTTTATGGAGCACCTCAGCCAGAGCAGGGTACACCAACCATGCCTCCAAATCCTTTAATGAATGACACGAATGCTGCTGATACAGCCGCGGCGACAACTGCAATGACTAATGATTTTAATCAAGCAAGCCAAATGGTATCACCAACTACAATGCCTAGCTCTGAGCCAATGCAGCCAGCACAACCAGTGGCAGATGCATCTTCTACTATGCCACCAAACCCATTAATGGCCGAGAACCAGCCGGTATCGCCAGCTACACAAGAACCAGTAATGCCCCAAGACGAGCCAGTAGCTCCAGTGCCTCAGGCCGAGGCTCCTGCCGCTATGCCAGAGCCAGGAGCAATGCCTGAATCAGTGATGGCGGCATCAGCCGAACCGATGCCAGCTAACGACATGGGGGGTTCGCCACCGCCAGATGTACCAGGAGCCGCACCAGAAATGGCGCAACCAGTCCAGAATGAAGTCCCAATGCCTCAGCCTGAACCTACCGGTGCACCTGCGCCTATTTTGGCACCTCAACCAGGCACTTTACCAGGAGCAGATCAGTTAGGAGCGGCCGCTGCTGGAATGGACCAGTCTGCAATGCAAAATCCTGCAATGGGTGCAGGTATGGGCACATATGGCCCGCCTCCAAAAAAGAGTAAAAAGGCCTTATTTATAATTATTGGTGCTGTTATTGGTGTAATAATTATTTCTGTGGTTATAGCGGTGTTGATATCATCCAGTAGACAGCCAGCTCAAGAAATTAATACATCTACCCAGCCTACAGAGCAGCCAGCAGAGGTTGCGACTCCTTCGTCTGGTCCGGCTACACCGCCAGAGGGGTATGAAACTATCGAAAAACAGTGCTATACTTTTGCGCTTATTACTCCAAACACAGTTCCAGATGATGAGGCTTGCACATTCAAAAGGTCTAACTTTGGCCAAAAAGCCACTAGTATTATTAGCGTCGACACTTCTACCGATGCATTTAAAACTGTCGATGAATATTTAGATGTTTTTAGGCAGGATAAAACTATAGAAAGCGAAGAAGATATAAAGCTAGATAATTTTGACGCTAAGCAAATTATTTATAAGTTTAGTGATGGTAAAACTTATTCTTATATAGCCGCACTTATTACAGGTAAAAACTATCAGCAAGACGGCAAGGCTGTAACTGCAATTGGAATTACAACCAGCTATCAAGATACATTTTCAAAGGATGTGACTAAAAATGTCCTAGATACATGGCGCTTTAAGTAGCTTGAATTTTTGACATATTTTTGCTATATTTATTTATCACGGATATGAAAAGGGGGAACTTTGTCTTACTACAGACAAGACGAAGCCGAAGCAAAAGCCAAAGCCAAGCTGGAGTCTCTTCAGTCTTCCAGAACATCGCAAATGAAGCGATACTGGGTGACCTATAAGAAGCTCTCAGAAGAGATGGGACTAGAGGAAATTCTAGACATTTTCTGTAAGTACCGTGACTCTGTAATGTACACGAATTGGTGCAACAACGGAGTTTACTTTCTCAGCGACGACAACGTGAGAAGGGTTTTTAACAACATCATCTCCAACATCAGATCTGAAGAAGATCGAATCAATCGCCCAAGTTTCGCCAAAAACTTCGGTTGATCCAAGCACCCTTATTGGGTGCTTTTTTATTTTATTTGCTTTATTCACTTCGTATGCGACTATAATAGCTATATGAACGATGTAGAAGAAGTTAAATCTCGACTGGATATTGTTGATGTAATAGGCGGTTACGTCCCACTTAAGCAAACTGGCAAAAGCTTTAAGGGCCTGAGCCCTTTCAAGACAGAAAAAACGCCGTCTTTTATAGTTAGCCCAGAAAAAAATATCTGGCATGACTTTAGTAGTGGCAAGGGTGGTGATGTAATTACTTTTGTAATGGAAATGGAAGGCTTAAGTTTTCCAGAGGCTTTGGAAATGCTTGCCAAAAGAGCTGGAGTAAAACTAAAGCCTAGAAAGCAAAATGAAAAAGATTCAAGCAATAAGGCTGAGATTTATGAATGCCTTGATGCTGCTATGGCTTATTTTCATGTAGTACTTTCAAAGAATGAAAAAGCCAAAGCCTATTTTGTAAAGGAGCGTAATTTAAAATCTGAAACAATTAAAAAATTTAGGTTGGGATATTCACCTGATAGCTGGGATTCTCTAAGAAACTATTTAAATAAGAAGGGTTTTAAGGATGAAGTTTTGGTAACTGCTGGGCTTTGTGCGAAGGGAAACAATGGCAGGGGAGCTTACGACCTATTTCGTGGGCGAGTAATGTTTCCGGTGTTTGATATGCAAAATAGAACAATCGGCTTCAGTGCACGCATACTAAGTGAAGAGAAGACTGCAAAATATATTAATACACCCCAGACTCCCGTTTATAACAAAAGCTTGGCAATATATGGTTTGTCGCAAGCCAAAGAAAGTATAAGAGAAAAGGATCAGGCCGTCATCGTTGAGGGAAATATGGACGTTTTGGCACTTGCCAATGCTGGCTTTAATAATATTGTAGCCTGCAGTGGCACGGCCTTTACTGAACTTCAGCTCAAACAGCTATCTAGACTGACCAAAAATATTGCACTTTGCTTCGATAGCGATGAGGCGGGCATAAATGCTACCCTTCGAGCTATTGAAATAGCTGCCGATGCAGAAGTAAGACTTGATGTAATAAGCTTAAATCAAGCAAAAGATCCTGATGAATTATTAAAAAAAGGTCAAGCGGAATGGAAAAAAGCTCTCAAAAATGCAAAATATGCTCCAGATTTTATGATTGATTTCGCTAAACAAAAATATGGAATTACGACGGCACCTGGCAAGAAGAAATTTACTGCATTTGTATTGCCATTATTGAGATCGTTAAAAGACGAGATTGAGTTTCAGCACTACCTAAAAAAAATATCACAACTTTTAGGTGTTAAAGAAGAAAGTATAAATAATTTAATTAATCAAAAATCAAATGAAACAAAGTTCAAAAATATTGATCAACCCGAAACTGAGCCGGTTATTAATGAAGCTAAAAAATTATCTAGACAAGAAAATCTAGAAAAAGAGCTTTTGGAGCTAGTTTTTGCGTTTCCCGAATTAAACTCGGCAATCGAGGATCTAGAAATTGAACATACTAGCAGTTTGCACAGACCGTTATTTGAGTTTCTGAAGCAAAATCCAAAATTCAATTTTGATAAAGCTTTAAAGGAGTTGCCGAATCAGGCAGAATATGTTAAAATTTTGTCATTAAGGGGTGAACAACAATTCGCCAACATACCGGCGCACGATAAAAGGCTCGAAGCCTTCACCCAGGTCGCAAGGATCGAAGATATAAACAAGCAAATAGCCAAACGCCAAATTGCTAGGCAATTATCAGTTGCCGAAGCCGAAGGTGATTCCAAAAAAATAAAACAACTGCTCAAGCAGTACCAAGCACTATTAAACGAGGACTAATAAAATATGCCAAAAAAGGCCAAAGTAGAGAAAGCTGCAGAAGTAAGCAGTAATTTTAGCGAGGAAATCGAAAAGTTAATTGTAAAAGGCCGACAGCACGGTTTTGTAACTCAGCAAGAAATACAAAAAGCGATTCCAGAAGCTGAAGATAATGTCGATCTTTTGGATGAGCTTTATTCCAAGCTAATTGATAAAGGAATCGATGTTACTGACCAAAAAGACAAACTTTGGGAAACAGAACCAGAAGAAGATGTCGAAAGTGCCACTAGTGAAGAGAATATTAAAGACATCGCTGATGATTCAGTGCGATTATATTTGCGCGAAATTGGAAAGATTCCGCTAATTACTGCTGACGAAGAAGTTGCATTAGCAAAAAGAATCGAAAAGGGTGATAAGGCCGCAAAAGATGCATTGGCAGAAGCCAATATGCGCCTTGTGGTGAGTATTGCTAAAAAATACATCGGCCGTGGGTTGGACCTGTTGGATCTTATTCAGGAAGGTAATACCGGCTTACTTCGTGCAGTCGAAAAATTCGACTATCACAAAGGATTTAAATTTAGTACTTATGCAACCTGGTGGATTCGCCAAGCGATTACACGTGCTATTGCTGACCAAGCTAGGGTAATTCGTATTCCAGTGCACATGGTTGAGACCATTAATAAACTTATACGTACTCAGCGCAGACTTACTCAGGAGCTAGGACGCGAACCGCTTCCAGAGGAATTGGCTGCCGAAATGGAAATTGATGTCGATAAAGTCAATC
>JBIIKB010000017.1:0-7894 GCA_044233405.1 Candidatus Saccharimonadia bacterium
CACCATCATCTGGTGGTTCTGGCTCACCATCATCTGGTGGTTCTGGCTCACCATCATCTGGTGGTTCTGGCTTTGGTGAAGCCGAATCAACCATACCCCAAAATTCATCATGTGCTTTTGCGTGGGCATCTGAGTCGCTCATGCCCTCTTGTTTTAATTCATCAATTCTTTTGTTAACTGCTTCGCCAATCTTTTGGTACCCCTCCCTGACAGGGTCATCATCTACCTGTTCACCTTTAGGCCTAAAAACGGAATAATCAGTGAAGGGGGTTGGGCCATCGTCTTCAATTTCGGTGGTATATGGCTCATTACCCATAGCTCCAGCTACTGCTGTTTCTGAAATATCTTCTTCTTTAGCTCTTTTAAGAGCGGCTTCTAGGTGTCTAGGCTCTGCTGGGACTAAGTCTCCAGGCCTTGGTGCTTCATTTTTACTGTCTTTTTGATCAGCCTTTGGTTTTTCTTCAAAATCTTCTGGTACATATAGTCCACCGCGATCCTTGAATCTTTCTCCGTGATGTTCAACAGTTAATTTTGTCTCTTCTACATTTTTGGCGGGCCTGATGTCGGTAAGATCAGGTACTGCCGGCTTAAAAACTTTAGTATTAGAGCCATTTTTATCTAAGGTGTTCGGTGAAGACATTATTTATCCTTTATTAATTATTTTTAGTTAGTTCAATAGTATAACAATTATGCTTATTGTGTAAACTCTCTCAAGATAAGAAATAATTTTAAACTTATTTTATGTATAATAATCTTATGCATATTCCTATTAATAAAATTCATTGGTATGTAGGACTTCCAATAGTGCTCTTTATAGGAATAAGAGGGCTAATGCAATACAAAAAAGACAGGAACATTTTAAACTTGTATGTTGGCTTGATTGGAAGCTTCTATTCACTTGGCTTTATCTTTTATGGGCTGCCTCTGCTAATAACAGATAATAATACCATTTTGAAATATACAATAATCGTTGGTGATTGCATGCAGTTTGTGGGCTTATTTTTTGTCTGGCTAGGAGTAATCAGATCCTACATAACAAAAAACAAAAAGTTCGGTTTAGCTATGGGTTACTTTGCTTTAATACTATTGATTGTTAGCATATTCATATCCATACAAACCAACTTGTCATCTCAATTAACACTTACTCAATCGACCAGTGGAATGTGGAGCATTCAACTGCCAAGCAGTATTGCCCTGGACGTAATTATGGCCCTCCAATATGTGAGCTTTTTATTGTTTGGCGCCTTTTTTGCCAATCAGGCAAGATCCAATAAAGATAGGCTAAGAAAAATAAGAATGTATGCGATATCGATAATTCTATTTGCCGTAGGCGCATTATATGTAGTACAGCCGTTTCTTAGCTTTTTTCAAAACTCAAGATTGCCATCAATAATAATCGCTGGTGTATTGTTCATTGCAGGCGTCTTTATATTATCTAGTGTTATTATAAAATCTCAGAAAAAATAATTAGCCCAATATATTTCTGGCCTCATTTTTAACCACATTTGACTGATCTACTTTTTGAGCGGCCAACGCAGGTAAGTCTAAATAAAAAGTAGATCCATAGCCCAATTTACTTTCTAGGCCAATCTCAGCATTAATACGCCTAGCCAGCTTCCAGGAAATATAGAGACCTAAGCCTGTTCCTTCGGTTTCTCTTGTAAGAGGATTTTCAGATCGCCAAAATTTATCGAAAACCTTTTGTTTATCTGCCTCAGAAAGACCTGCACCATGGTCTTTTACAGCCAATCTTATTTTTCCATTATTATTTTTTGTTGCCGATATTAAGATTGGTCCCTTACTTGAGTATTTTATTGCATTAGTTACAAAGTTTTGCAAAATCTCTTTTAAGTATAGTTTTGAGGTTGTTATATCTGAAATTTTTGATTGAACTTCAGTTTCTAAATTTATTGATTTTTGCTTGGCCTTGTCTTCAGTAAGATCGATTACCTCTTTTATGATTTCTGATATCTGGAATGTCTCTATGTCCATTTCTTTGTCTTGGCGTTCTGCTCTTGAGAGAGTCGACAAGTCATTTACCATATCAGACAAAAATAAAATCTTTTCATGGGCCTTCTGGAGTGAGTCCAGAGTTTTTTGATCACTAAAATGTTCTCGTTTATAAATTAGCTCTGCCATTGAGACATTCGCTTCCGCTACCGTTATAGGAGTTCTTAGCTCATGGCTTACGACCGATATAAAGTCTTGCCTTTCTTCTTCAAGTGATTTTTGCTTTGTTATGTCTCGCAAAAGTATTGTATAGCCTGTTTGATGATTGATAGGTGTCGTTGAGCCTGCTTTACTAATATTTATTTCTAGCATAATTATTTCTTTGTCAGATCTTTTAATATGGTATTCGGTTTTTTTAGAAATATATTTCGTTTCTCGAACAACTTCCATGATATCAACAGGATTATCTTCATTGTCTAAAAGTTCAATCAGGCCTTGTATTTTTTTATTATTTAGATCCGAATGAGTATTTAGAATATCCAATGCAGCTGAATTGTACATATTAATAATTCCTTCTTCATCTACAGACAATACGGCTTCTGCCATACTATTTATGAGCGCCAGTAGTCGTTGATGTTCATATTCGGCTCTAGTGGTTTTTTCGGCTAGGTTTTTGCGGACTTCTTTGGTGCCTAGAATTATTCTGTTAAAAACCAATGATGCACCACCGATTATTATGAACCATTGAACGTATGTAACGAGCGATTCAAAGTTAAAATTATTTTGCACATAAAGTCCTGCCGCTAAGGTTGCAAATAGTGCCACTAAACTAACTGCCAAGCCTTTTGTCTGGTAGAAGTATTCAGACAAGTAAGCAAGTAATATCCAAAATACAATGAAATAGCTAATTGTCGGCATTATAAAAATTAAGACAAACGCCAATGCCAAATGATAACTAATGAGGTAGGGTATGTGCTTTTGTGAGAATTTAAGCTTAGGTATATAATTTGTAATCCCAAAAATGATAATTAAGCCCACGGTAGTAGCAACTAAATAGATGTTTTTTGAAAAAGTTAGCCCAAAGTAAAAGCTCACAAGTATAAATAAGCATGAAATTATCACTAGTGGTGTGGTTGTCTTGGCCTCTAAGATAGCATCTTCTTTAGCCAAGATTTCTTTTATCGGCTTATCTTTTGCCATAACAACTATTATAGCTATTTAGCTTTATAAAACAAAAAAAGCTCATCTAAGAGCTTAAAATAATTTATGGCAGGGGTGGCAGGAATCGAACCCGCGGCCTTCGGTTTTGGAGACCGACGCTCTAGCCATCTGAGCTACACCCCTTTGTAAACGCTATTTTACCAAAAAATGATATAAATATCACCTAGTAGGCTTTATAAGCATAAGCTATAATAATTACGTATGCTCAAAATTAAAAATGCCTCTAAAATCTATAAGCTAGGAGATGTGGAAGTTCCGGCTTTAAATAATGTAACTCTTACTATCAAAGAGGGTGAAATGCTTTGCATTATGGGGAGGAGCGGTTCGGGCAAAAGTACCCTTCTAAGAATATTGGGATTAATAGATAGCCCAACAAAGGGGAAGATTTATTTATCCGGAAAAGATGTCGGAAAGCTTAAGGAGAAGGTCAGGTCTAGGATTAGATTAGAAACTATGGGCTATGTTTTTCAAGAATATGCCTTACTTTCGGAGCTTACTGCTTTAGAAAATGTATATTTACCTGCCAAAATGTTAGGGCGCTGGCCAAAAGAATATAAAGACAGGGCAATTACTCTTTTGGACGCAGTCGGCCTATTAAATAGAATGAAGCATTTGCCCCGCCAACTTTCTGGGGGCCAGCAGCAAAGAGTTGCAATTGCTAGAGCGATGGTTAATAAGCCTGAAATAATTTTTGCCGATGAGCCAACCGCTAATTTAGATTCTAAAGCCGGTAAGAACGTAATGGAAACATTGTATTGGCTTAATAAGAATTATAAAACTACGATTGTGTTTGTCAGCCACGATGAGTCAGACAAGAAGTATGCAAGTAGAGTGGTTAGGCTACTCGACGGTAGAATAGTTAAAAGGAAGCCTATATAATGCGCAAAAGCATTTCGGTTGCTAATTTTTTAGCTAGAAAACTTGTTGCCAGGTCGAATTGGGGATTGAATTTTATGGCTATATTTATGATAGTTATAGTATATGTAAATATTAATTTTACTTCCTCTTTGCTAAGTGGATTCATAAGCACAGTTAATGAAAAATTGATAACAAGTCAAACAGGTAATGTGGTTGTCCTACCTAAAAATTCTGACGGAATAGAAAGTCCTGTAGTGCTACTTGATGATATAAGAAAAATCAATGGCGTTGCTGGTGCAACTGAAACCAGAAGTGTTCCGGCGGAGTTAAGCAAAGGCCAAGAAAAATCACTTGCTGAAATAAGTGGAATTAACCCTAATACATATGGAGATGTCTTTGTTACTCCTAAAAATATGATAGAAGGCGAATTTCTAACAAAAGACGATAGGGATAAAATTGTTATAGGCGCACAAATAGCTGGAGCAGATATCAGCAGGCTAGAGCTTTATTCAGATAGTTTAAAAAATGTTCATGCAGGGGATAAGGTAACCGTAAATTACCCAGGTGGTTTTAAAAAAGAATACACAGTCAAGGGAATTTTTCTAAATGAATTTTTTGAATCAGACCTCAAGACTTTTATTACTGATGATGAATATGAGCTAGTACAGCCGGGCGGCAAAGTTGAATCGATAAATATTAAATTAGAAAAAGGAGTTCCTGAAAGCTATGTCATAGATCAAATAAAAAAACTAAGGAGCGATCTGCAATTCAGGACCTGGGAAGAAAGGGCAGGCTTTGTTAAGGGCTTCACCGATACATTAAAGGTGGTAAATAGGATATTAGGTTTTGCCGCTATTTTGGTTGCAGCCGTGACGATATTTATTGTAACTTACGTGGATTTAATTAATAAGAGAAGACAGATAGGAATAGAACGAGCTATAGGCATTAATGCGCCAACAATAATTTTGTCTTATGAGCTACGCGCTTTGTTTTACACAATCATAGGCTCTTCAATCGGAGCTTTGGTGTTTATTTATGCTGTGGTACCAATTGAGCGGGCCTACCCATTTAAAATTCCTTACGGTAAAGTCTTTTTACAGCTTAACTACAACAACATGATTATTTATGCAGGCATTTTGGTTGCCGTTGCTATCGTAGCAGCACTTATACCGGCCTGGAGAACCATAAGAATATCTATAATAGATGCAATTTGGGGTAATTAGTGTATAATTTTGCCCGTGTCACAGATATCATTAAAAAAACGTTTTTATGAGCGAACATAGTCAGCAAAAAGAGTTATTAGATTTAGTTCTAAAAGCCCAAGCTGGAGATGAAGCAGCTTTTGAGAAACTCTATAATGAATGCTATGAACCAATATTGAGGTTTATATCTTTTAGGGTGCCTACCCAGGATGATGCCGAGGACTTATCTCAGCAGGTATTTATTAGATTTTATAACAACCTTCAGAACTGGAAAGATCAGGGATATTCTCCGATGGCATACGTATTTACTGTAGCGCGAAGTGTAGTCGCAGATTACTGGAGGGCAAATAAAAATAGGAAAGTAGAAAACTCCGAAGATATCTTACCGCTACTAGTAGATTCTAATAGAAGGCCAGATGAGATTGCTCAAAGTAATGAGGCTACTAAGGAAATTGTAATGGCCATCCAGCGCCTACCAGACAATTATCAAGAGGTAATAGCTCTAAGGTTGATTCAGGGCTTAACAAATCCGGAGATTGCAAAAATAATTAATAAATCAGAAGTTGCAACAAGAAAACTATATTCAAGAGGCATACAAAAATTGCAAAAAGAACTTAATGAGAAAATTTATGAATAAAATCGATCAATTAATTGAATACTATATACAAAACAATATTAAGTTTGTTTCAAAGAGTGACACAAAACAGCTTAGTAGTGCTGATATTTCTAAATTACATAAAGTTGCTAAACTAAATAAGAAAATAGATTCTATTAAAGTTTCAGAATCGTTTGGCAAAAATTCTTTTAAAAATATTATAAAAGAGCTTGATGTTGCAGATGACAAAGAAACTCAAAAATCATTTATATTTTCAAGATTTGGTTTTGGTGCAATCGCTTCTTCAGCACTACTTATTGCGCTGATGGTAGGCGGCTTTGGCTTTTTCAATAACTCCGGTATGGATAAAAATGGTAACAAACTCTCCACGATTACTTCCGACGGCAGTGTTACGAGTATAAATAACATAAGTTTAGCTGATGTAGAAACAGAAAATTCGCAATTGGATACCGAGGCCGCAAATCTATCATCGGTAAAGTCCGAAATGATTACGGATTCAAATGTTAATGAGGCAATCGATGAAAACATACAATAAAAAAGCAGCCATACTCTTATTCAGCCTAATCGCGGGATCTTTTTTATTGGCGGCCCCTGCTAGGGCTGAAGAGAAAAATAACTTTTGTGCTAAATTGGGCCCAGGCTCTCAGCAAATGTTGGGCCGAATGCAAGGCAAAAAGCACTCAAGGATTGAACCTAGGAAAATTAAAGAGGATAAAATTTCTTCAATCCGAAGCCAGGCCGATCTGAAACGAAGTGAAACATATAAGAAGCTTTATGAAAAATATCCTAGTGAAGTGCAAAAACAGGCAATAGATGATTACAAATCTACCATTGAAGATGCTCTAAGAGTTAGAAGAGAAAAAACAGACGCAGCAAGGCAAGACTTTATTGAAAAGGCAAACTCCGTAATTAACAGTCATTATGAGATTATCAATTCAGAGGAAACAAAACTCATTTCGGCAGTTCAAGCAGCCAGCCAACTAGCTGCCGATTCTTGTGCGGAAGGTAAAGATCCAAAAATTATTGCGCAGACATTCAAGCAAAGTATGACAAGCTTAAAAGGAGAATTTAAAGTTAATAAGACTAGCTTAGAAAATAACAAAACTGAGATCGATCAACTATTGATAAAAAGAAAGCAGGCTATAGATTCAGCTATGGCCGAGTTTAAGTTGTCGCTAGAAACAGCAAAAAATAAGCTAATAAGCTCATTAAAATAGATAAATTTTATTAAATTCATACTACAATTAGTATTATGAATAAATTGCTCGCAATAGTTGGCCAGGCTGGAAGTGGTAAAGATACTGCAGCGAATTATATATCTAAAAAATATGGCTATATACACGTATCAACTGCTGACATATTAAGAAGTTATATTAATACAAACAGCTTGGGTAATTTAACACGCGAGAATATGTCTAAAGTAGTTGAAGAATTAAGAGCTAAAAAGGGTAATGATGTATTAGTACAGATGGCACTCGAGAATTATAAAGATCAGAAAGTTGTTTTATCAGCGCTTAGACATCCGGACGAATCTCAGTTAGTTATTCAAAATCATGGAATAATTATTGATGTTTATGCAGATTTTAATAGCCGCTATTTACGAAATTTAGAAAGAAATCGAGAAGGTGATAACATTGATAAAACAAAATTCGAAAAGCTCGAGAAAAGAGAGAATTCGGGAGTAGGTTTTGATATCAATGAAGTCGAAAACAGCGCTAGCTACAAAGTACAAAATAACGGATCTTACAAAGATTTTTACTCGCAGATAGATGAAATAATGAAAGCCATAAGCTGATTGAGTAATTATACTTATTTTTTGGTAACATATAAGTGATGAAGTTTATTAATAAAATATTACAGGCCATTCTGTTGATAGTCTTTTTATGCCTGGTTTACTCTCTAAGTATAGTAGGAGTATTTTCTTCGAACCAGAAACTAACTAAAGTATTGGATGAATCAGGTTTTTATGAAGCCTCCTCTAAGTTAATGGCTGAAGAGTTAAATAAGCAGGTAAGCTCTTCGAATTCGCTACTTAATGAAGCCATCA
>JBIIKB010000060.1:0-3714 GCA_044233405.1 Candidatus Saccharimonadia bacterium
ATTGACCTTTTTGGTTTCCAAGCTTAGCTTAAGCTGATGAGGCAAGAAGTAATCATACACAACAGCATAACCGTATTTTATAAATTCAGCGTTCTCCAGGCCCGGAATGCTTCGAATAATCTTTACCTGCAAGTCCTCTGGAAAAGCCAATGATGCCCCCTGCAAATACATCCAATCTCCATATGGACCATCTTCGCGCCCTACTGGTTCAATAAACATCGGATGTCTATCACGCTCTGGGAAGTTAAAGACTTTTCGGTCTAGGCTTGGGCAACTACGTGGTGATCGCTCATTGATCCGGCCCGAAAAGACTGGCGACTCTTTTAGGTTATCCAAAATTATCTTATGAGTCTCAGGCGTTGTGTAAGTTAAGTAGCAATCTGCTTGTTTCTGAGTTTCAAATAAATTCTTGCTTGGATGACTAAAGCTAACATTTCCTTCAGTTCCAGGTGCAACCGTCATTTTGCTAAAATCTATGCTGCTTCTTTTAACCCTTGGTGGAGTTCCGGTCTTTAACCTGCCTCTTTCAAGCCCAAGTGCTATTAGCGAATCACTTAACCCTACTGAAGAATCTTCGTCGTCTCGCCCACCCTTTCGAACAACATCATCACCAATTAATATCTCACCATTTAAAAATGTTCCGCTACAGATAACAACAGCCTTAGTTTGAACAACTCCGTTATTCTTTGTGCCAACACCCGTAATGGTATTTTTCGATGACTCAACGCTAATTGCCTCATCCTCTAAAAAGTCTAAGTTTTTAACTTTTGAAAGCACTTCAACCATATTTTGGTTGTATAAGTCCATATCTACCTGTGCACGATAAGCACGCACCGCAGGCCCCTTACCGGTATTTAGTTCTTTAATTTGAATGCTACTAGCGTCAGAGACTTTAGCCATGGTGCCACCCAGAGCGTCGATTTCGCGCACCAAATGACCCTTGCCTGGCCCGCCAATCGATGGATTGCATGGCAAAGCCGCCACTTTATCAAGGCTGGTGGTTATAAGTAGCGTTTTGGCGCCTAGTTTAGCTGAAGCAATTGCTGCTTCACAGCCAGCATGCCCGGCCCCAACCACTACAACATCGTATTTATCTAGCTTTTTAATTGAAGTTAACATTAGGACCATATTTTACACCTGTAATGCTTTTTTCTCAAGGTGTAAGTGATTGACCTGACGCACAATAAGGCTTACGCTAAAAATATGTTTTCTGATTATCTAGCCGATTTCCTGGACTATATGGAGGTCGAAAAAGGCCGAAGCCTAAAAACTATCGAAAATTATTCGCTATACCTTAATCGCTTTTATGAATTTGCGGGCGATATTAAGGTTGGAAAGATTGATTTAGATATGGTTAGCAAGTGGCGCAAATGGCTTAATCGTTACAAAGGCGATGATGGTCGTGAAGTTTCTAAAACCACCCAAAATTATCATTTGATAGCACTGCGTTCTTTTTTGAAGTATCTGGCCAGGCGCGATGTCAAAGCCCTAGCACCAGAAAAGATTGAGCTCGCCAGCAGCAAGCGCCCTCAAGTGAGCTTTTTGGATGCCGACGAAGTTATGGCACTATTTGATGCCTGCGACACTAACAATATCATTGGGCTAAGAGACCGAGCAATACTCGAACTACTCTTTTCAACAGGCCTACGTGTATCTGAGCTTGTTAAATTAAACATCGATAGTATTAACTTAGATAAGGGTGAATTCAGCATTCGCGGTAAGGGCCAAAAGGACCGCCCTGTATACGTTAGTGATTCCGCTAAAGAAGCCATCCATAATTATCTAAAGCAGCGCAAGGACAACTACGAGGCATTATTTGTTCAGGCCAGCAAGCGTAAAAATGAGGAAGACGTAACTATTAGCCGACTAACAACTCGTACTATTCAGCGCATAGTTGAGCGATACCGTACAAAGGCTGGCATAACAAAACACGTTACGCCACACACTCTACGCCACAGCTTTGCAACCGACCTGCTAGGTAACGGGGCTGATCTTCGCAGCGTTCAGAGCCTACTTGGTCATGCCAATATAGCTACAACCCAGATCTATACACATGTTACAGACCCACAACTAAAAGAAATTCACAAAAAGTTTCACTCTAAATAATTAAAATTGATCAGCTGGGCAGCTCCAACTTTTTCTGCCAAAAGGAGCATCCAAAACTACGTTGTTTTCTATACTAATCACATTATTTTTACAAATCCCTTTTGGAGTGCTTTGGTTTGGTCCGGTGCCTGCATATAGAACTGAGTCTGTTATGCTCTCGAGTGCCATTGGTGTAATATTTTTTTCGGCTTTTACTCGTCTGTACAAGTTACCAACCTTAGCGGTCACATCAATTTGTGCTTTAGCAGATTTTATGGCTATATTTTGATTAGAACTATTATATGCCTGGAATTCAAAATGTGTATCGGCATATCTAGGCTTTATTCTTATAGCAAAATTATAATCATTAGGATTTATGCCCAAAGCATTTGCAACATTAAAGCCACCCTTACCACTTTCTTTTATTGTTGTGCACTTGTAGTTGCCCGCTCCTGGGAAGTTAGTCTGGCCTTCACAAAGGTTATTTACGGCGGTTCTTCCGCCAACTGCGCTAAAACCTGCATCAGCCTGTCCAGGTACAAAAAATATTGTTGCAACCTTTACGCTATCGCTAACGCTAGAAATGTTCAGATTTGTCGGCCAATAAACAAAGCTCATTTCAATGGAGGCTGCATTGTTATAATTATTAGCTTCTGGATACAAACTGCCTAGGTAATTAAACCCGGGCTGGGTGATGCCTTCAATGTTTCTAGTTATGTTTTTATCTAACGTAGCACTATGCCACTTAAAATCTATAAATGCAGGACTTACATTGGGGTTTAAGGTAGATGGCTGAATAGCACTATCGGCGAACGCTGGCCCCATAAATATTTGCACTGCTCTATCCCTTTGAGCAAAGCCTTCATAATTTGGATTAAAATTACTTTTAACTTCAATACAAGTTATTTCTTCTGCAGAAGTTAGAATATTAGAAAAATCAGTCCCTGGAGCACAACCGATTTTGGTGTATGCAGAGTTAGTGTTAATTTTTGCAACCGCTGCCTTAACTCCACTCTCTGCCGCTAGAAGTGCGCGGTTACTTAAATCGACGTTACTAGCCTGCCTTTGCTCTCTAACGGTCAAGGCTGCTATGCCCGCTATCATAACAACCAAAACAATACCTACTGCCAATACAAAAAGTAAAGAAGTTACGCCTTTAAACTTTTTATATTTTATTTTAAACAATAGCTTTTTCATAAAATTATTATAACACTATCAAAGCTAATCTGAACCCCTTATGTTTGTAACTGTATTAAGGCTGAGTTTATTGCAGTAAATATCGTTATTGACGCACCCACCACTACTTAAATTACCGGTAGCAAAGGTAAATTTAATTTCAACAGACACTACATTTGAGTTAACTGGCACAGAAGAACCTTGTACTCTTGTAGTTGCAAACTCGGTAACTTTCATTCTTGGCTGGTTAACTATTTGGGCAGATACTTTTGTAAAGCCACTGTTTTCTGCATCCAAAATAGCGTAATTGCAAGTGGTAGGCGCAACTCCTTGAGGATAATTATAAACTCTTTTTTCTATATTATTTTCGTTTGCTAACAAAGCATAGCCCACAATGGTACTATTCGATTTGTTTATAATACATATTTTATTTCCATCAACCGCAGGAGCCAA
>JBIIKB010000106.1:0-3923 GCA_044233405.1 Candidatus Saccharimonadia bacterium
TGCAAATACATAAAACCTAAGCATCCCAACTATCACAACTAAGGCTAAAGCAAACATTGTGCCCATAACTACTATTGCAAACATTAGTTCTACGAATGTGAATCCTTTATTTTTTCGGTGTTTAATCATATCAATCCTTCGAAAGTATTATTCTATTTGTTACATTTTCTGTTTGGTTATTTGCAGATTGCCATGTCACGGTAATTGTTGCGGTTGAAGTAGTAGCAAAGCTGTCACTCGAGGAAATTGTTATGGAAAGTGTAGGGTTTTGTAGATTTGGCGCCAAGCTTCCAGCGAGACCATTACATGAATTATCGGTATTAGTATCTATCGACCAAAAGCTTTTTGCAGGACTAGCTTGAGTATTTTTCCTCATACAAAATATCTTGTTCTGATCTGTTGTATAGCCATTGTTTGAGAGTCCTTTTAAATCTGTGCCAACGCCACTTACGCCGCCATTTATAAATGATTGCTGGCCATTAGAGTTATTCCAATCCAATGAATCTCGATAAGTTTTGAGTGCATCTGCCTGATACTGCGCCAAAAACAGTGCTTGTGTTCTGTTCTGGGCACTTATTGCTGTTTTGTAACTACTGAGTGCCCCACTAAATGCGATAGATATAATACTAGAAAGTATCACAAACGCAAACAAAACCTCTATGAGGGTGTCGCCTTTATGTTTTGTACGCAATAATTTCATTTAACCACCTCTAGGCTCTGGCTGTTAGGAATTGGTAAATTAATATTTGCATAATACTGCGCCACGGCACTGT
The DNA here is from genome assembly GCA_044233405.1 of Candidatus Saccharimonadia bacterium. Taxonomy (GTDB): domain Bacteria; phylum Patescibacteriota; class Saccharimonadia; order CAILAD01; family BJGX01; genus BJGX01. Next base: position 774 of record JBIIKB010000106.1, read on the forward strand.
TCATTTTATCCTGAGCCGTAATTCCCTCGCCAATTACGGCTAACGCTAGTCTTATGTCTAGTTGCTGAGCTGAAGTATAGTTAGACTTTGTAGTGTAGTTGTTTGAACCCAAAGCATAACCTGCTCCTGTGCGATTCAGAAAAACCAAAACCAAATCACCATCTGTTACGGGCAAGTTGGAGCCTAAATTCACATAATCATTGCCAGATTTATAGCAACTAGTAATATTATCGCTACAATAGTTTGCACTGTTTATACCACTAGAAACAAAGAAATTCATGCCCTCAAGCAATTTCACTTCTTTAGAAGATATTGAACTGATTGACCCAGAAGAATTGACAACGAGGTTTTCAATAATCATTTTATTAGCTAATTCATCATTAGTATTAAATCTAATTGCTTTACCGTATAATTCTTTGCCAGATAAGGCGACTCTTTCGTCCTCGGTGGTTGGCCCTTCACCCTGCTGGGCTTCATTACGTACTTTGGCAATTTCTGCCATCACCTGCCTTGCTGCGTCATCGTACTGAGTTCTCTGGCGAGTTGTAAATACGCCAATTACAACCACAAATAAGGCTGCTGATATTGCAATAACAAGTATAGTCTCCACAATCGCTAGGCCTTGGTTCTTGGCTTTTAACATAAGCTTATTATAGCATTTATTATAAATTAGTCGTTAATGCAGAATAGTTGACCTTCATACCTACCTGGACTACCAGGCTTATCTTTATATGGTTCTAGGGAAATAGTCGCAGCTATTGAACCAGTATAGGTTGATGAACTGAAAGTGCTATTTTCGCATTTTTTGTCATAGGCAAGATACATGGTTGAATCGAAATTTCCACTTCCCGTCGTTGAGACAGCAACAATATAGTTAGTATTATTAACTTTTGGGTCCTTTGGCAAAGTGCCTGTTATACTCTCTATTGCAGATGTTACTTGACTATAAGTGCCACTTAGCTGGGTGCTATTTTGCAAAGTATATTGCCTGGCAGCTACCAACACCCTCCTAAGCAAAGCTTGGCGTTGTGAATTTCGAGATTGTTGCTGGAGCTGCGGAACAACTAGAAAAACAGCCAGCATAATAACTGCCCCAACTACCAGAACAATAATAACTTCAATAATTGTAAAGCCTTTAGGCATAAGCTTTTTCATTGATTCAATTATACACCTGCCGATAACTCAAATAAAACTCAAATACCAATTAGCTATTTGCGTTCCAAAAAACAGCCCAAAATAAAATCCAATTATAAGAAATGGGCCAAAAGGCACTTTAACACCACGCTTCTTTTTGGATTTTATAATAATAAACACTCCATATATAGAACCTATTAAATAGGCTGCAAAAACACCCACCAAAAGCTGTTTGGGGGTTAATACAAGCGCCATAATGGCAGCTAGGCGAATATCCCCTGCTCCAAGCCACTGGCCCTTGCTAAAGTACCAAAGAGCGACATAGGCCAGCACAAAAACTGCAATTGCAATCGATTGTGGAATCATAGCAGTATACCCCTGCCATATTATATTTAACCCAAAATACACTACGCCCAAAGCAATTGCTGGCAGCATGAATATTTCTGGTAGCTCCATATGCTTCGCATCGTAAATATAAGCTGCAACCAGTAATATACTTATTAGTAATATTATACCGAGCTGTACCCAGCCCTGAATACTAGCTGGGTTAAGCAGTAAATATGCGCTCATAAAAATCAGGCCTGTGGTGAGCTCTATTATTGGGTACTGCCTAGAAATCTTGGCTTTGCAGTACCTGCATTTGCCTTTGAGGGAGATATAGCTCAGCACTGGCACCAAATCGTACCAAGCAAGCTTATGTTTGCATTGTGGGCACATCGAACGCCCCTTGGCCACAGACATATTGTTTTCGATACGCCAAACCCAAGCATTTATGAAGCTGCCTAAAATAATTCCTAAAATAATAAATATTAAAGCTAAAATAGTATCCATAATAAACATATTCTACCAGAGCTACACATCATCAAGGCAGTATAGAACCCTGCCATAATTATTCGACCCACCTACATAGCTTGGCTCAAGACTCATTATTATTGCAAGAGCATCTGTGCTTATAGCAGATTCTAACAAATTTAATCTATTGCTTACATAGCTAGAATATGAGATTTCATTTGACTTACACTTATAATCTTTCACAATCTCTATTCTTGTCATTACCGGGTTTGAATTGGTTATTCCATTTATAAACCGTATTTGATAATTCTTCGTGGTACCTGTTGTTAGTAGAGTAAAATTTGGATCTGTGAAGGTAGGTCTGATTATATTTCTAATTTGAGTAGTTATATCAGTTGCACCATTAGAGCTTGGATAGGTATTTCTGGAATAATATTCTCTGGTAGCAGTTAGTACACTTTGAGCATCCTTTCTCCTTTGATTATTCCTAGCACTTTGTTGCAGTTGAGGCACCACCAAGAATACTGCAAGCATGATAACTGCACCGATAATTAGTACGATAATGACTTCGATGATCGTAAATCCTTTGTATTTTGGTGGTTTCATTAAAATTATTATAACAGTTATGTTTATAAAGTTAATAACTTAAAAGGACCCCTGTGGGGTCCTTTTAACAAATCTTCAGCAAAGATTACTGTACATCCACGCAGTAATAACCTGAAGGCTCAATACCTATTATAACTGCAATAGCATTGGTTTGCCCTGTAGTATTATTTGTACCATTACATTTAGCATTGTTAATAATAACAGCCTTACCAACAGTAGGTGTAACTGCAGTACCAGCAGCACCTACAGCAGGAGTAGTACCGATTGTAATGTCATTATTTGTAAGCGCAACATTGCCTGAAGGGTTAGTTAATGTTCCGGTAATATCTAATATATTTTGGCCAGAACCTGGAAAATTATTCTGGTTATTTGACAGGTACTGCTGTGTAGAAGTAAGTATCCTTCTTGCGTTATCTTGCTGTCTAGCATTTCTCTGGGTTCTTTGTAGCTGTGGTACTACTAGGAACACTGCAAGCATTATAACTGCACCAATAACTAACACAATGATGACTTCGATGATTGTGAAGCCTTCCTTTGTTCTAAGTTCTTTTAATTTATTTGACATTAATTTATCCTCCTTAAATTTTATAACCTAATTTATTATTAATTTTTCCCCTT
>JBIIKB010000024.1:0-6701 GCA_044233405.1 Candidatus Saccharimonadia bacterium
AAGCTTCAAGCCTTGTCTAAAGAAGGCGAGCAGGGCAGAAAAAGAATCAATTATTATACTCGCTTACTAACGCTTCCACTGTCGATCATACAGGCTGTAGCCACAGTTTTCTTGGTTCGTAATTTGTCCACTCAGTCTACGGGTATCGATCTAATAGGAACTCCAACAATATTTGAATGGGTTATTCTTATATCAAGTATAGTAGCAGGATCTATGCTCTTAATGTGGCTAGGGGAGTTGATTACGGAAAAAGGAATAGGTAATGGTATATCGATGATTATTTTGTTTGGCATTGTTGCTACCTTGCCTTCAAGTTTTGCATCGCAATTTGCGCTTGTGCAGTCGGATCCAAGTAAGATTACAAGTTTAATATTTATTTTGCTGGCCGCCGTGGCTTCTGTAATTTTTATAGTTTATTTGAATGAGGGTCAAAGAAATATTCCGATTTCATATGCTAAACGACTCTCGAACGCTCAGGCATATAGCGGAGTTGATAGTCATTTGCCTCTAAGAGTAATAACCGCTGGTGTGATTCCAATCATATTTGCCTTGGCATTTTTGTCGGTACCGACTTTTCTGGGGCAACTTTTTGCCAATGCACAGACTGCTTGGCTGGCATCAACCGCAACTAAGCTAACCAATTGGTTTTCGCCCACCAGTTGGGTTTACGCAATTTTTTACTTTGTTTTGGTTGTTGGCTTTACATACTTTTACACCGCAATTATCTTTAAACCAGATGAGATTGCTGAAAACCTGCAAAAACAAGGCGGTTTCATACCTGGAGTTAGGCCCGGCGAGGAAACTTCAAAATATCTTAAAAATATCATTAACCGCATAACCTTCACTGGCTCATTAGGACTTGGTATAGTGGCTCTCTTGCCGTTTGTGATGCAAACAGTGTTTAATACGTCTCAAGCAGTAACAATTGGTGGAACTAGTATATTGATTATAGTGGCAGTAATTATCGAAACTGTTAAGCAGGCCCAATCTTTGGCCCTAATGGCAACTTACGAAAAATATTAATTTTTAATCTTATTTTATTCTGAAAAACTCTTTACAGATTGGTAAATCTCGTCTATAATTACATCTTGTAACTTTAATCTATGGCAAACACAAAGGAAGTAATCGAAGTCGAGGGTAGCGTAATTGAAGCGCTGCCTAATGCTCAGTTCAGGGTAGAACTTGAAAATGGGCACGAAATCTTAGCCCATATATCTGGGAAGATGCGTATGCATTATATCAAGATATTACCGGGTGATAAGGTTACTGTAGAGATGACACCTTATGATTTGTCTAAGGGTCGGATAACTTTCCGACATAAATAGGAGAATAGTTTTGAAAGTTCGAGCCGGAGTAAAAAAAATGTGTGCAAAGTGCAAAGTAGTCGTACGAAAAAGAGTAGTACGGGTTATTTGTGAAAACCCTAAACATAAGCAGAGGCAAGGTTAAATATGGCACGTATAGCAGGTACAAATATTCCTACCGAGAAAAGACTTGAAATTTCTCTTACATATATTTATGGCATTGGGCTTAATACGAGTCAAAAAATGCTCAAAAACCTTAATATCGATGGCAACCAAAGAGTTAAGAATGTACCAGAGTCAGAGCTTACTAAAATACGTGAGTATATAGACAAAAATATTACAGTTGAGGCCGATCTTTCTAGGGTAGTAACTGGAAATATCAAAAGGCTCAAAGAAATCAAAGCTTACCGAGGCTTACGTCATAGCGCGGGTCTTCCAAGCCGTGGGCAGCGAACCAAGACTAATGCCAGAACCAAGCGTGGTAAAAAAGTAACCATGGGAAGTGGTAAGAAAAAGTCAGCAGCTAAAACTTAAGGAATATTATGAGTAAACCAGCAACCAAAACCAGAAAAAAGAAGCAGAAACGCAATATACCAAAAGGTATAGTGCATATTCATTCAAGTTTTAATAATACAATTATTTCTATTACCGACGATAAGGGTGCCGTTGTAAGCTGGGCTTCATCAGGTTCTGCTGGATTTAAAGGTTCTCGTAAAAGCACTCCATATGCTGCTCAGATAGCCGCAGAAAAAGCAGTTGCTTCATGCAAAGATGTTGGAATGAGTAGTGTAGAAGTTGTTATTAAAGGAATTGGCGGTGGACGCGAATCTGCAGTCCGTGCCCTACAAGGTTCTGGAATAAGTGTTACATCAATTAAGGATGAAACTGGCATTCCACATAATGGCTGTAGACCACGAAAGGCAAGGAGAGTATAAAATGGCAAGAAATCTAACTCCAGCTGCCAAAATTGCTCGTCGAGAAGGTGCCCACACACACCCTAAGGCTGTAAAAGCCCTAACTAGACGTAATTATGCACCAGGTCAACACGGACAGGCTAGAAGAAGCAAGCCAAGCGATTATGCATTGCAGCTTAGAGAAAAGCAAAAAGTAAAACGTTTTTACGGAATTTTAGAAAAGCAATTCCGTAAGTACGTTGGTAAGGCAGAAAAAATGCAAGGTGTAGCGGGCGAAAACCTTCTACAGTTACTAGAGAGAAGACTAGATAATGTTGTTTATCGACTAGGTATAGCGCCATCTCGTCCAGCAGCCCGCCAAATTGTTACCCATGGACATATTTTGTTAAACGGTAAGCGAGTAGATATTCCTTCGATAATTGTAAAGCCTACCGATGAAATTACTGTTCGTGAAGCAAGTTTAAAGTCTGCTTATTTTGTAGCCCTCAAAGATAGTATGGATCCTAACCAAACTTTGCCAAGCTGGCTAAGCTTCGATCAGAAGAAGTTCAGCGCCAAAGTTACTGGTTTGCCACTACGCGAGGAGCAAGATCAGGAGATCGAAGAGCAATTAATTATTGAATATTATTCACGTTAAAATAATAAGGAGAGCCATGTTATACGACATCAACTTACCAGAATTAAAAGAAGAAAAGACAGCTGACAATGCTGCTCAATTCACCGTAGAGCCACTTTACCCAGGCTACGGAATGACCTTAGGAAACTCAATTCGCAGAGTTCTTCTTTCTAGTCTAGCCGGAAGCGCTATTTCAGCAGTGAAAATTGAAGGTGTAAGCCATGAATTTTCAACTATCAAGGGCGTGAAAGAAGATGTTATTGAAATTATATTAAACATCAAGCAAATTCGATTCCGTAATCCAAATGAAGAGCCAGTTACGCTGACACTTAAAAAAACCGGTGGTGTTGTTAAGGCTGGTGATATTGTTGCTTCAAACGATGTTGAGGTTGTAAATCCAGAACTAGTAATTGCAAATCTTGATAATTCAAAGGTAAAGTTTGAAATGGAAATGCGTGTAGAGCAGGGTCGTGGTTATGCTCCTGTAGAAAACAGAGGCGGTGAAAAACTTCCAGTTGGAATGATTGCAATTGATGCAATTTATACACCAATCAAGCGTGTTCGCTACAGCGTAGCCAACACCCGCGTAGGACAAATGACCGACTTAGACAAGCTTATCTTAGAAGTTGAAACTGATGGAACAATCAGCCCTAAAGAGGCTGTAATGCAGGCTTCAGAAATACTTGTTGGTCACTTCCAGGTACTTGCTGGACACGACGTGGTTTCGGTTGGCACTGGTGGAATCATGACTGCAGCCGAAAGAGCTGAAGCAGATATGGCTCAGATTGGTGTGGACGAAGTTAACTTTAGCCCAAGAACTGCAAATGCCCTAATGAATAACGATATTAATACAATTAAAGATCTTATGGATCTTAGCCCAGCCGATCTAAAGGACCTTAAAGGATTCGGAGCTAAAGCTCAAGATGAAGTTGTGGAAAAACTAGCCGAACTTGGAGTTAACCAGGAGCCAGCAGGCGAATAATAAGGAATAAGAAGGTAATACCATGCATAGACATAGCTATATAGGAAAGAAATTCTCAAGAACAGCAGGCCCTCGAAGGGCAATGATGCGTGGTTTGGTTGACTCATTAATTCTGTATGAAAGAATTGAAACTACCGAAATCAAAGCAAAAGAATTGTCTCGTATATTCGATAAGCTTGTTACTAAGGCTAAGAAACAGGATTTGCATAATTATCGACAAATATTAAGCTACACAATAAATCCGGTGGCAGCAGAAAAACTCAATAATGATTTAGTAAAAGGGTTTCAGGGCCGAGATAGTGGCTACACAAGAGTTATTAAAATTGGTAAAAGGCTTGGTGATGGTGCAGAGATGGCTGTTATTGAACTAATCCTAGATGAAGGCTATAGTGCTTCTGAAACAAAGACTAGTGAAGTCAAGAAAGAAACCAAAAAACCAGTAGCTAAGAAAGCTGAAACCAAGACTAAATCAGCCAAAAAGGAAATCAAGAAATGAAGACTTATTCAGCAAAACCAACCGAAGTTAATCAGAAATGGTATTTAATTGATGCTAAAGGAATGAACCTGGGCCGTTTAAGTACTAGAATAGCTGAATTATTGATGGGTAAGCATAAACCGACCTACAGCCCAAATGTTATTACCGGAGATGTAGTGGTTGTTATTAATGGCGCCAAAATAAAAGTTACAGGTAACAAACTAACCGATAAGTTTTATTATCGACATAGCGGCTACCCTGGGGGCCTTACCGAAACTAGCTTAAAAGAAATGCTAGAAAAGCACCCTAATAGAGTTATTGAACACTCTGTGGCTGGTATGCTTCCTAAAAATAAGCTTAAGGCTGAAATGTTAAAAAACTTAAAGGTTTATGCTACTGAAGAACACAAGCACGAAGCTCAAAAACCAGAACTAATTAAGGTGGAGGCCTAATATGCCAGAAAAAACTACATCAAAAAATAATTACTACCGAGCCGTTGGTCGCCGCAAGCAATCTGTGGCTGTTGTTAAGCTTATGAAGGGCAAGGGCGACATTATTGTTAATGAAAAGCCTGCAAGTGAATACTTTTTGGGCAATGAAGCTTATGTGCATAATCTAAAAGCACCACTTGAATTGCTATCAAAGTCATCAGAAATGAATGTGGAAGTAAAAGTAAATGGTGGTGGTCTACGTGGTCAATCAGATGCAATTAGGCTAGGAATTGCTAGATCTTTAGTAGAAATGAGTGAAGACTTCAGAACTAGTCTTAAAAAACATGGCTACCTAACCCGTGATCCTCGCAAGAAAGAACGCAAGAAGCCAGGACTTCGTAAGGCTCGTAAATCACCTCAGTTCTCAAAACGTTAATCGTAAAATCCCACTTCGGTGGGATTTTTGTTTAGCCTAAATGCTGACATCTATAAGCATAAGACTTATAATAGTCATATGCGTAAAAAGCAATTAATCTATTTGATATTAATAATACTTTCTTTTCTCATACTAGCCTCACTAGGCTTGATGGTCGTAGAGAGTATAAGTTTGCAAGAATCTCTTTATAGGGCAATTTATATAAGCTTGACCCACCATGATAATTTTCATATGGACTCTTGGCCTGCTAGAGGAATTGTTATTGGTCTGGTTCTTGCTAGTCTTGTTTTGCTTGCATATTTGCTTAAGCTTTTTGGAGAGTATATTATAGGTTTAGGAGACGGATTAAAGCGCCGAAAAATAAAGGCAAAATTAATTAGTATGAAAGATCATTATATAGTTTGTGGATTAGGCCGAGTAGGCAGTCAAGTCGCTCGTGAGCTGGCTTCTGAAGGCCAGCACTTTGTGGCAATAGACAAAGACGAAAACAGGGTTAAAGAGGCTGTAGCGATGGGCTATACGGCTTTCGTTGGCGATTCAACAAAGGAGCGTGATTTGCATAAAGCTAAAATTGAAAAAGCCAAAGGTATCGTAGCTTCGCTTGGAGATGATTCAAATAATTTATTTTTAACATTAACCGCAAGACAGCTTAATCCTGATTTGTTTATTGTTTCTCGTGCCAATAGAGAAGAAAATGTCCAAAGGATAGCTAGGGCTGGTGCAGATAAGGTCTCTATGCCCAATCAAATCGGCGGATTTCATATGGCGACACTTCTTATGAGACCTCATGTAATTGATATTTTAGACTCACTTTCTACCAACAAAAGTTCAGATTTACAGGTGCGAGAAATACTGGTACCTAAAAGCTCGAGAGTTAGCGGACACCGTTTAGAAAATATATTAAAGCATGCTGAGGGGATTACGACTTTGGCGTTAAATACTGCTAGTGGAACTAGTCATGTTCACCCAACCGGAAGAGAGGTTGTTTATCCAGGCGACAGCCTGATCGTAATGGGCACTAAAAGTCAGCTACAAACCCTTAATAAGCTAGTATAATAGTTTATATGAGTAAAAAACTTATAGACGGGGATGGATTTAGTATAGAGGTCCTTTTTGAAAATGAGCAAGTTATTGTTATAAATAAGCCTGCTGGCATATCTATGCATGCCAAAAATTCAAAAGATCAATCAAAAACAATTTACTCTATTTTTAGATCTAAGCTAGCAAACAATGATCAGTTAAGGGGCGGTATTGTTCATAGGCTAGATAAGGATACCTCTGGAGTGCTTATTATGGCCAAAACATTAAATGAGCTCGACTATTTGCAGCAGCAGTTTGCGAGCAGACTAGTCGATAAAACCTACATCGCTTTGGTTTGGGGGCACTTAAGGCACCCTAGGGCTAGAATAGAGCTACCAATAAAGCGCTCAACCAAAGCGCCCAATAAAATGTCAATTGATGCACTTGGCAAAATGGCCATTTCTGAATACAAAGTACTAGCTGAATACGAAAAATATAGTCTTGTTCAAATAGATATACATAC
>JBIIKB010000020.1:0-7538 GCA_044233405.1 Candidatus Saccharimonadia bacterium
ACGAATTACATGATCGACGCATATAAAAAGGGCATCACTCCAAACCCTGATGTAATGTGCAATCAAGAGATTAAATTCAAAGTGTTTTTAGAAAAATGTCTAGATGAAGGTGCTGAGGCCATAGCTACTGGTCACTACGCAGTTATGGACAGTGGGGAAATGAAAATTGCAGCTGATCCTAGTAAAGACCAGACTTACTTCTTATACAGAATGAATCCTAAGGTTGCATCAAAAGTTATTTTTTCGCTTGGAAAATATAAAAAATCCGAAGTCCGAGAACTTGCTAAAAAACACAACTTGCCAACGGCCTCGCGCCCTGACTCTATGGGTCTTTGTTTTGTAGGTAATGTGCCGATGAAGGATTTTTTGGGAGAATTTATAAAGTCTGAAAAAGGCGAAATAATTGACGATGCTGGCAATCATGTTGGTAATCATGAAGGTGCATTTGCATATACTATTGGTCAGCGTCACGGCTTAAACATTGGCGGGGGAAAGCCATATTTTGTTTATAAAATCGATACCAAAAAGAATATTGTGTTTGTTACTACCAATGATGAATCAGAGCTATTGAATAAATCCGAATTTGAAATCGATGATTGTATATGGTGGCAAAACCCCAAAAGCCTTGATTTGAAAGTAAAAGTTCGCTACCGATCCGAAGCGATTGAATGTAAATTACAAAAGTCGAAAGATAGTAAATATTTAGTAAAGTTGAATAAAAAAGAGCGCGCAATCACTCCTGGCCAATCAGCAGTTTTTTACAGCGACGATCTGGTTGTGGGTGGTGGAATAATACTTTAATTACTCTTATGCTATAATTTTATATAAGCAATAATAAAGGAGTAACTATGCCTGAAGACAAAAAACCTAAAAAAGACGAAGAAGTTAAGGATGCTATGGCAAGTATATCGAGCTCAGAACACAGTATGTCGCTGCCCAAAAAAGACAAATCCAAGAAAGTTTGGATAGTTTTATTTGTTATTACACTTTTGGCACTTATAGGTCTTGGTGTTTATGGATACACAAAAATCCAAAGCGATAATAAAAAGATAAAAGATCAACAAGCTCAAATCGATGATCTGCAAAATAAGAAAAAAACACTTGAAGACGCTGCAGCAGCGGCAGCCACCGCAGTTACAAAAGCAGTTACTGGTAATTACCTAGAAGTAAAGGAGCTTGGATTTAAGCTGCCATTAACAGATAGCATTAAGGATCTTCAGTATTTTGTTAATGACAAAACCGCCTTCTTTTCAACATCTAGTTTGCAAAGCAGTGCCTGGCCATCAGCTGACAATGATGCCGCTAAGTACTGTAGCCTAGGCTCTCTTCCTCTAGGTGCTGTATCTAAATTTGCTAATGCATCAGAAGCAGGCCCAACTCAACAAAAAACTTTAAGCGGTTTTGTGCTTGGCTATGCACCACCACAATCTAGCTGTTCATCAAACCAAGCAACAATTAATTTGCAGAATACTCAAAAAGCAGCCTTAGTAAAAGCTTTTGAAAACGCAGAGAAAATTTAATGCAAGATAAGTCAAATACACCAAACCCAAGTATGGGAAATGCTATGTCAAAAAAATCTGTAAACGTCTGGATGATAGTTGCCATCATATTTATATTGATTAGCATTGGGCTAGGAGTTTATGGCTATATTACAATTCGAAATCAGAATAATAAAATCAATAGCCTTAACAGCCAAGTCGCTGATCTGCAGAACAAGAAGAAGACGCTTGAAGATGCTGCTGCGGCAGCGGCAAAGGCTGCAGTAAATACAGCAACAAATAAGACTGACAATGATTTGATAAACACAGCCACTATAAATTATCTTGAAGCTGTTGTTGGGGCTAAAAATAATCAAACTTTTAAGATTGAAGATATAAATATTAATTCTTCAAAGAATTTTGCTACTGTAAGTATTGGAGTTTTGCAAAATGGTCAGCGTACAACAGGCTATGCAGTGGTGCTTAAAAAGGTTAATGGATCATGGGTCCCTATCTTGCAGGGACAGCAGACACTGCCTGAAGATGTTACAAAATACGGAATACCAAACGACTTTAACTAGGCTCGCTTCTAACCTGAAAATTTGGTAAAATTACCTCATGAAAACATCCGAAGTTCGTGATAAATATTTGAATTACTTTAAAGAGCGTGGCCACGCAATTGTTCCGCGTGCTTCAGTAGTGCCACAAGAAGACCCTACCACTCTCTTTACTGGTAGTGGTATGCAGCCAATGTTGCAATATCTTTTAGGCGCTAAACACCCAGAAGGTGTTCGCATTGCAGACAGCCAAACATGCATCCGCGCTGAAGATATCGACGAAATCGGCGATAACCGCCACACTACTTTTTTTGAGATGCTAGGTAATTGGAGCTTGGGTGATTACTTTAAAAAAGACCAGCTTCAGTGGTTTTTTGAATTCTTAACTGACGAAATTGGATTAGACCCAAATAAACTTTATGTAACTGCCTTTGCTGGCGATAAAGATGCCAATATAGAAAAAGACACAGAGGCTGCCGAAATATGGAAAGGTTTGTTTGAATCTAAAAATATCGATGCCAAGATAGTTGAAGTTGGTTCGGAAGAAGATGGCTACAAAAACGGCATGCAGGGTGGTCGAGTATTTTATTATGACTCCAAAAAGAATTGGTGGAGTAGGGCAGGAGTGCCAAGTAATATGCCGGCAGGTGAGCCGGGCGGTCCGGATAGCGAAGTGTTTTATGAATTTGATTATGTTAAGCACGACAAAAGCTACGGTGAACACTGCCATCCAAATTGTGATTGTGGAAGGTACATGGAAATTGGTAATTCTGTATTTATGCAGTACCAAAAGCAAGAAGATGGCAGCTTTAAGGAACTGACCCAAAAGAACATCGACTTTGGTGGTGGATTAGAACGAATCGCCGCAGCAAGTATTGATAGCTCAGATATGTTCAAGATAGATGTGCTTTGGAATATCATTGAAAAGCTTCAGGAACTCACCGGTAAAAGATACGAAGATCACGTAGAGGCCAAGCGAGTAGTTGCTGATCATTTAAGAAGCGCAACTTTTATGGCCGTCGATGGTGTGGTTCCTAGTAATACTGCTCAGGGCTATGTAATGCGCCGACTATTAAGACGTGCCATTCGACGTGGCCACGAGCTAGGGGTAACTGAAAATCTCACAGTTGAAATTGCAAAAGTAATTATTAATGAATACAAAGATGTGTACCCTGAACTTTCCGAGCAGTCCGAAAATATATTCGATGTGCTTAAGCGCGAAGAGGATTTGTTTAGAAAAACTTTAGAGCGCGGTATTCACGAATTTACTAAGCGAACCAGTGAGTTAGACTTTACTCAGCGCCCGCCAGTGCCAACTGGAAAGCGCACCGAATTAACTGGCAAATTAATTTTTACACTTTTTGACACCTATGGATTCCCGGCCGAACTTAGCATTGAAGAGGCGCAAAAAGAAGGCGTAAAGCTAAGTGATAATTGGGAGGCTGATTTTAATAAACTAATGCAAGAACAAAAAGATCGTAGCCGTACTGCAACCGCTGGCCAATTCAAAGGTGGGCTGGCTGAGCATACCGAAATGACCACTCGCTACCATACCGCAACTCACCTAATGTATAAGGCACTTCGAAATGTGCTGGGCGATCATGTAATGCAACGCGGAAGTAACATTACAAATGAAAGAATGCGCTTTGACTTTTCTCATAGTGAAAAGATGACACCCGAGCAGATCAAGCAGGTCGAAGATATGGTAAATAGTATTATTCAAAAGGACATGCCAGTATCATTTGAGGAAATGAGCAAAGATGACGCCTTTGGAATTGGCGCGCTTGGTGCCTTTGGTGAAAAATATCCGGATTTTGTAAGCGTTTACACAGTAGGTGACCCCAAGGGAGATTACTACAGTCGCGAGATCTGTGGCGGACCACACGTAGAGCATACAGGAAAAATAGGAAAGTTTAAGATAGTCAAAGAAGAATCTAGTAGTGCTGGAGTTCGCAGAATTAAAGCTGTAATTGGATAGCTATTTGGCTTTAAAATACGCTATAGCCACAAAGACTACACTTATGCCGATAGCATCATCGACTAAAATAACTTGATTAATTAAAAAACAATTTCGCCTCTAATAAACATACAGTCTACAAATATTAATACTGAAATATCTTTTATTTCTTTAGATTTTTTAATTACAACAATTTTAGAATTTAACTTTTTAGTTACTATCAATCACAATAAGTCTATTGTGTTAAAATAATATTATGTTATCAAGCATAAAACCTCACTATTTAGTTATTGTTGTGTTTCTATCATCATTTGTTTTAGATTTTTTATATAAAGGATCGGGTCTTAGTGATGATTTAAATGTTGTCTTGTCTGTGTCATCTTTTATTTTTGGTTTTTATATAATATTGGCAGTCACGAGAGCCAAAGAAAAGCAAGATTCTATAAGGAGGCAATTAAGATTAGCGGATGGACTATTTGTGAGCTGTAATATAGAGATGAAAGTTTTTCCAGAGGAGATTCAAAAAAAATTCTTAAAAAAGGTAGACAATTATTTGATTACTACCGTTGACTATAAATTGTCAGATATCGAAAAAACAAGTAACTCATTTTATGAACTTTATGAGTATACAACAAACTCAATTAAGCCGAATAATGACATGCAAAAAAATTCTATTCAAAGGGTTTGCGGATCTTTATACGAACTTACGAAAGAAAGAACTTTGCTTGAAGTGTTGTCGAAAAATAAATCTTCAAAACTCGAGTGGGGATTGATAATAAGTTTGTTTATAGTTATTTTATTCTTAATTTTTAATTTAAACATTTCTGGTGTTTTTGGATCTTTGTTCATTGCAACATTAGTATCTTCTTTGTCGTCAATTTTGCTGATACTTTATAGATATGATAATTTAGCTTGGCAAGAGAGTAGGTGGGTGTGGGAGCCTTTAACTAGAACATTTATGCTCTTGGGCTTAAAGCCATATTATGGTGAATATTTAATAAAGCAAAAAAGATTTAAAATACCAAAAGGAATAGACTATAGATTGGCACACTACCCAAATCCCTATCCGAACATGGAGGGAAAGGTAGTAGAAGAAATTGAGGCTAAGTAGTAATTAAACTGAAAGAGTTCTGGAGAGTCTTTGCAGAATATTTTCGCCAAGGCCTTGAGAGCCAATAATATCTAGGCCTAAATTGGCCAACCCCATCGGTGTGATATCTTGTGGACTGTTGAGTTTACCAGTGCTATCTTTGACCCTATTTACTTCCCTAGGACTTACAAAATCAATACTTGGTTTGCGTGCAAAAGCAGAGTTCTTATGCCAATCCTCTTTAGTAAGCGCTTTTTTTATTTCTGGGAGTGCACTTCCGCCCCCACAGAGCAGTATTTTTGGTGGCAAGTGGTCGAGCTGATCAAACTCAGCGAGCGCTAGTTCTACGCCCGAAAGCCATACATCAATATCCCCAGCTAAAGCTTCCTTAACCGCCTTCTCTCTTTTTTCATCTAAATCTCCGGCTGAATACTTGAGTTTAATTTGCTCTGCTTCATCAAAACTTACATCTAGATTGGTAGCTATTCTTTTAGTAAAACTACGACCCCCAATCGCAAACATTTGGGTTCCTTGAACACCACCATTGTTAACAACCGCAATATCGCTAGTTCCGCCACCTATATCAATAAATATTGCAGAAAACTCAGTGCTATCATCGGCACCCACGCTCTTTGCGACTGCAAAGGGCTCAGCGGCAATGTTAATACAATTCAAATCCAAATCAGAAGCCACAGTTTGAAGAGCACCCAAATGAACCATCGGGGCGAATGCGTTAAAGACCTGGATTGTTACATCTTTTCCCTGAAAACCAATTGGATTAGTAACTCGATAGCCATCTATTTTAACATCCACCACAGCAGCATTTACTAGCTTTACATCCATATCATCACTGCCGGTTTCCCAGCGCAGTTGCTTACGAACATTATTAAGGGCTTGTTTTTGTATGCGGCTAATTATGTCTTGAAGTTCAGCCATATCTATTCGAACCTCTGGTTTACTGCGGCGGTAGCTTACGCTCGTTGTGCCTCCTTTTACTAGTTCACCAGCAATACCAAGTACAGCATCTTTGGCGACAACACCAGCCTGCTCCTCGGCTTTTCTAAGAGCGGCATCGCAATTGTCTACAACTCCAGCAATATCAGTAACTGCGCCATTAGCCATATCGGTCAGGCGCTGACGTTTTTTACCAGCTCCAATTATTTCAACAAATTGCTCTGTTTTTCCGGTGTCTTCATTTGTTTTTTCTCTTACTTCACCTATCAAGGCTTTAACGAATTCTGTACCAATATCTAAAGACACAATAAATTTCGCTTCTTTTGATTTTTTTATCTTCGGCAGTTTTAATTTCATCATGTATATTGTAACGCTTATGTAATATTTTTTACAGAGCGGTGACAAAATAAAATTATTATGCTAGACTACTTGCCAGTTCCTTCAAAGGAGGTATGGTTGTCTGTATCAACAGCAATCAAAACGACAGTAGGGGCAGTAAATAATTGCTCTAGACTCAGTTTTGTATTGGTGAGCAAGCCTGTAGTTAAGATCCTTTATCCTCATAGAAACAAATGGGTAGTCCGCAATCTTGCAAATATTATTAGTACAATGAGATTGCCGCTCTCGCTCTTTGTAGTTGTAGCAATCATTTATCCAGGCTATGTGAACCAAGATGCAAAAAATCTGTACATTGGCTTGGTCGCAATTCTAATAGTGCTACTAAGTGATGGTTTCGATGGAGCTCTTGCAAGAGGTCTGGATACTGTAAGTCGTTATGGCAAAGCAGTAGATCCTGTGGCTGATAAGGTTTTATATGTATCCATGATATTGTGTCTGTTGTTCGGTGGCTGGCAAGTCGTAAACCGTGAACTAGTAATTATTATGCTGCTCTGCATAACCGTCGCGATCTATTACGAAGTCAGACTTGTGATGATTGCAATCGTAACCGATAGAGAGTGCAGATTGCACAATTCAGCCGAGCCGGCTGGAGCAAACATGTGGGGCAAGGCAAAGTTTGCGGTGCAGGCAGCTTCAGGGTTTGCGGGCTTCGGCATTCCTTGGCAGACGGCTGGATTTTCACTTTCAATGTGTTTGGTTGTGCTGTCGCTCCCTTTGGCTCATATGAGCCTTCGTGGTCACCAGCTTGATCTGGAAGCCATCAAGGCCAAATTTGCCACTTAACACCTCTTTATGGAGGTGTTTTTATTTTTAGTCACGAAAAGAATAAAAAATAGTTATTAGCTAGAGGGTTAATAACTTAAACTTCTTGAGGTATAATTGATAATATGTCAGAAAAAGAAAAAAAATCTGAAAAACACGGTGTTCTATATCTAGACGCCGATACTGAAATTACTGAAGCTATTGAGAAACTCAAAAAATCTGCTGAAGATGAAGTACGAATTGTTGTGCCTTCTCGTTCTGGGTTATTGCAAAGCCAAGTAAATGTAAAACTACTTAAAAAGGCTGCAAAAGATTCAAAAAAAGAATTAGTCTTAGTAACT
>JBIIKB010000021.1:0-7306 GCA_044233405.1 Candidatus Saccharimonadia bacterium
CAATTATATCTTGAGCGACTTTTTGAATAGCCTGCCAAAGCTTTACAGCCTTATGTTTAGTAAAATAAAATTTTGCTCCTGCTACCTTTGCACCAGATTCAAAATCATAAAGGTCATAAATTTCACTAAGCCCTAGATGATCTTTAGGCTCAAAATCCGATTTTATTTCTCCCCACTTGTGAATTTCTAGATTGCTTTCTTCACCTCCGTCTGGTGTTCCCTCTGCAATCAAATTAGGCACCTCTGCCAAAAGCTCATTAAAATCTCTTACGATTACATCCAAATTATTCTCTAAGGCCTCATGCTTAGATTTTAACAACTTACCCTGCTTTATCATTTCTTCACTGGGTCTTTCGCCCTTATTGTCTGAGGCTATTTTATTACGCTCGGCCTGAATAGCCTCAATTTCACCAATAAGTTTTCGCCTCTTATTATCAATATCAATCAATCTATCGACGTCGGTTTTAAGCCCTCTTCTTCGTATAGAGTCTTTAACAACTTCGGGGTTTTCTCTTATAAAACGAATGTCTAGCATAACTTAATTATACTACCCTTTTTGAGCAATTCTATTTATTACAAAGTCTTTGTCTAGGCTAGATAAGAAGAAGCCGATTTTCGGACCTTGGTCTTTATTTAGAAATAATTTATACAATAATTTAAAGGCATCTGCTGGCTTGAAATCGGTTTTTACGGCACTGTTATAAACGGCTTCATGAATTTTGTCAGCCTCCATATTAGTGTCATGTATATTGACGAGCAATTCATCTAAGAATTTCTGTTGCTCGTCGCTTATATCGACTTCAGGCAAATCGTTTTGTACTTCGAATTTAATATTATCTGGCGCATACTTATCAAGCCAATTATCTACATAGTCAAGCTCTCTGATTATTGAGTCAGCCTGAATTTCGGCGGCTTCTTTATGCCCTGTACGCCTTAGCATTTCAAGCACCATATCTGCATTGCCTTGTGCCGTTTGATATAAAGTTACCATGTGCGAAAACGGAACTGTACTAACAACGTGCTCGTCACCGCTCAGGCTTGCTATTTGCCAGGCGCGCTTAAATTCTGGTTCTTCGCCGGCCAATGTGGCAGATTCTGTCTTGGCGTATTCATCTATAAGGGTGTAAAGGCCGAGTCCAGGATCAAAACCCAATTGTTTTTCGGGACGACTTTTAAATGTAAAATACCTTAATACTTCTGGCGGAATGATTTCTAGTGAATCTAGTAGCGTAACCAAATTACCCAGCGAAGAGCTCATCTTTTTAGATTCGCCCTTAAGATTGATGGTGTCATAAGGAATAGGTATTGGAGCTTCTATTCCAAATATTTTTTTGGCCAAAACTTCGCCGGTATCATAACTTCCACCTTTTGTAGCGTGCTCGCGACCAAAGCCCTCTATTTGAACACCAAAAAGCTTCCAACGCGCAGTCCAATCCATGCGCCAGTCTAGCTTTATTTGACCCATATTAGAATCGGCAAAATATTCACCACCATCACCGCCAATATAGTGGGCTCTGCTAGTGTCATAGTCATACCCTATAAATTTAGCTGTGTTTAGCTTTCCTGTGGATTCGTCAAGAATCTGAATAGGCTGCCATTCTTTGGCCACTTCACGACCACTAACGTCAAATAATATCTTGGCTATTTCGTCACGCTTTCTGAGTGCAACTTCAATTGCATCAGTAAACTTACCCTGCAAATATAGCTCGTGAGTCCAGATAATTTCCATATCAATACCAAGCTTCTTGGCGCTCTTTTCGTATTCTCCAAAATATTGATTTGCGTAACTTTCAGATTTACCATCTGGCGCTGGAATAGTGTAGAGTGGTTTTCCAGCCTCTTGCTCATAAGATTCTGGAAGGTAAGGGTAGCGTTTGCGAAGAGGGTCAAAAGCATCAACAAAGTGCAAATGCCGAATCTTTCGACCATTTTCGCGCACAGCCCTAACCACAGCTTCAGCGGTCAAAATCTCACGCGCGTGGCCCACATGATAGGGACCAGAAGGAGATATTCCACTAGAGACAATTAATTCACCTTCAGGATATTTTTCTAATATATTGGCTACTAATATATCTAACCAATAACGAGAACTGTTTTCTTGTTGCATAGCCTTATTATAACCGACGTTCTGATTCGATGAAATTATTTAATTTTGACAACCTTGTAAGTTGTAATTCCAGCAGGGATTTCAACTTCAGCATGTTCTCCAACTTTTTTGCCTAGTAAGGCTTTTCCAATAGGAGATTCGTCAGATATTTTGCCCTGATCAGGATCTGCTTCGGTAGATCCAACTATTTGAAAGGTGTGTTTACCATCTTCAATTTCAACATCAACTGTAGATCCAACCGAAATTATATCGCCAGATACTCCCTCGATAACTTTTGCGTGTTTTAGAATGTTTTCAAGCTCTGAAATACGGCCCTCGATAAAAAGCTGTCTTGATTTAGCGTCATCCCAGTCGGTGTTTTCGCTTAAATCACCAAATTCTTTGGCTTCCTTTAATGCAGCAGCTACTTCTTTTCGCTTATTTTCCTTAAGATCTTTAAGTTCTGCTTCAAGCTCGGCTAGACCTTCTTTTGTTAAATAAAAATCGTTTTGTTTGCTCATTGCAATTTTCCTTCCTTAAACGGACCCTCCTTAAAACAAAAAATCGCTCTTTTGTGCGAATTTGCAATTAGTGAATTAGTAGTTCGTTTGTTTTTAATTCTCGCAAAATAGGCATGTTTTGTCAAGCTAAAACTTACGATTTGTGAAATACCATTTTAGTGTTTCTTTAGTGGCTGGGGCAGCAAACTGCGAACCCTCGCCAGAATTCTCAATCATTACGACAGTAGCTATTTTAGGGTTTTGTGCTGGCGCATAAGAGGTAAACCAGGCATGAGGTTTGGTTCTCGG
Source organism: Candidatus Saccharimonadia bacterium (assembly GCA_044233405.1). Lineage (GTDB taxonomy): Bacteria > Patescibacteriota > Saccharimonadia > CAILAD01 > BJGX01 > BJGX01. Next base: position 2,896 of record JBIIKB010000021.1, read on the forward strand.
GTTTTTGCCATCAAAGCCCTCTGAGGAAGTCTCTGCGGTTCCTGTTTTTCCGGCAACTTGAACAGGGACTTCAGCCTTCATTGAACAACAAGCAGTACCCTGAGATACAACATTTTCCATTCCCTGCTGAACTAAGCGTAAGTTGCTAGGTGATATAAAATCACCTCTTAAGATATTTACTGGTGCTGCCCTGACTAAAGATTTGTCGCCTTCTACCGATTTAAGCAAATGAGGCTTAATAATTTTACCGCCATTTGCGAAAGCTGCGTTAGCCACTGCCATCTGTAATGGTGTAGCCTTCAAATCGCCCTGGCCAATAGAAACATTATAGGTGTCGCCAACATACCAAGATTCGCCGGTAGACTTCTTCTTCTTTTCTGGACTCGGCAGGTATCCCGCACTCTCTTCGGCGATATCAAGGCCTGTTTTTTTACCAAATCCAAATTTCTGATACCAGTCCAAGAGTCTTTTTTCTCCTAGACCCTGAAAAGTCTTGAAACCTCCGCCAACCTGATAATAGTAGATATCTGAGCTTTGTTCGATTGCGCGAACAACATTAACATTACCGATACCTTCCAGTTTCCAGCCTTTGAAGGTATAGACCACTGAAGGATCATAAATATTTTGAACCTCCAGTTTTCCTGCATCGTTAATTACTGTAGAAGAAGTCACGACCTTTTCCTCAAGAGCGGCTGCCGAAATCATTGGCTTTATGACCGAGCCTACTGGGTAATTACCAGAGGTGACACGATTTAGCAGTGGTTTAGCTTCATTATTTAAAAGTCCATCATAGTCCTTTTGACTAATACCTTTTGCGAACAGATTTGAATCATAGGTTGGGTAATTTACGGCCGCCAATACTTCGCCTGTCTGGGGGTCTACCGCCACTCCGCTACCCGCCTTAGATCCAGACTTTTCCACCTGGGATTTTATCGAATTATACATTTGTTTTTGAAGCTCCCAGTCAATGCTCAGATATACATTACTGCCCGGGGAGGGCTCGACACGAGCCAAAAATCTTATCGGCTTGCCTGTGGCATCCACCTCTATCTGCTCTTTTCCAGCCGTACCCTTCAATTCATTTTCATAGCTCTTTTCTATACCACTTTTGCCAATCATATCGACCTGCCTATATTGTGGGCTTTCTTTCCATTCTTCTGCCGAGATCCGTCCTATGTAGCCCAAAAAATGCGCCAGAATTCCTTCATCTAGATATTCTCTTTTCGGATTAGATTCCAAAAAAACGCCGGTTAAAAGTCTAGATTTTTCTTCAATTTGGAGTGACTTTTCCCGGTCAACGTTTGATTCAAGAACTACTTCAGTTTGATTGGATTTTTTAATATCCTCAAGTCGTCCCATAAGTTCTTGCGGGGACTTTTCTAGTATCGGGGATAAATTATTTGCAATCGAATACAGGTCATCTTTAGATTTTGGTAACTGCATCGGCAAAACTACCAAATCGAACTGAGCAATATTTCTTGCAAGCAAGACTCCGTTTCTATCGTATATTGCACCACGGGGAGCGGCTATGTTCGTTGTTCTAATTCGGTTGTTATTAGCAAGCAATGCATTCTGTCTGCCTTGAGCTACCTGCAAAGAAAACAGCCTCCAAACCAAAACGCAAGAAGCCAAAATCGCCACGCCAACCAACAGGATGTAAGTAAATTTAGATATTCTTCCTTCGCGAGCTAATAAATCACTCGAACCAGAAAGAATAGCTGCACTCCAGTCCTCGCTGTGAGCAACCATTTCTTCTTTTTTACTCTTTTTGAAATTTATAGGTTTTTTGTATAAATCACCAAATAAACTCATATCTATCTAGCCACCCTCGAGACAGTTAATTTTTTAATAAAATCATCGGTTTGCTTAATTATTAAATACCAAATAACCCCAGCAAACATTGTAAATACAACGTATTGAATTATAGATTTTGTGACAGCCCACCAGTATAAACTGCTGAATTGCCCAAAATTAATCACTATCGCCTGCAAAAAACACAAAATTGCCAAAAATACCAAAGGCCGCCACCACGAAAACTCAGTCTCTCCGAATTTAAGTAGATATTTTGCAATTATAGCCACCAGCAAGTAAAAACCGAGATAAAGTCCAAAGTCCGAGGTTGAATAAAAATCGCTTAATACCCCAGCAACCAAAGACAACCATAATAGCTGTTCAGATTTTACAAAAATCGATGAAACCACCAGAAAGGCTAAAAGTACGTTTGGTGTTATTCCGCTGGTCTGCCAGCTTTGCAATACAAAAAACTGTATAACAAGGGCAATCGCAAGGCCGATAGCTAGAATTGCCGTCTTCATTGTTTAAGCCCCGTAACTATAAAAACTATTTCAAGTGAAGAAATATTTACTAATGGCCTTAGTTGGGCAGATTGAAAGACCGCATTATCACTTTTAGACGCAGATTCTACTTCGCCAATTAAAATTCCTCTAGGAACCAGCCCCGAACCTGCAGTTATTACCAATTCGCCCTTTTTTATTGACTCCGCCTGAGTAATCTTATCGAACAAATAGCCCTGCCCCAGTTGTCCACGAACTATTCCCTGGGCCCTGCCGTCCTGGCCTAAAGCTCGAATTCTGAAATCTGGGTCCGTAGATAGAAAAACAGTTGAGCTAAAATCCTCCACCCGATCGATTGTACCTATTAGAACCCCTGAAGAAACCACGGCCATTCCTTCTTTTAAGCCACTATTACGGCCGCGATCTATAGTAATAAACTTTCTTAGACTTGTGCCTTCGCTAGACACCACCCTGGCCGCAGTTAAATCTAACTTCAGGCGCTCATTAAAATTAAGCTGAGCACGCAATTCATCATTTTCATTTGCAACCTCTTTTAGTGTAGAAAGCTGATTTTTAAGGGCTAGTATTTCATTAGCTTGTGTTTTATTTTCCTTTGCTAGCCCAGTGGCCCTAGTGATAATGCCAAAGTTCTCATTTATGCCCCTACCAAAAGAAGAGAAAGCCACCCCTACCGGATTAATAATCTGGTCATTAACCACCCGAAATGGCCAGAGGCCTCCAAGATATTTTAAAGCAATAATAAAAAGAGCAATTGAGCAAATAATTGCAATGGTTAGAGACTGCTGGCGCTTCATTATCAGTAAGGAGCTTTCTCGTACTGGGTTGAAACCAATACGTCCTTTAGGCTATCCAAGTCTTCTAATACCATTCCTGTACCTCGAGCGACAGCTGTGAGTGGATCGTCAGCAATATGAACAGGGATTTTAGTTTGTTGGGCTAGCAAAGCATCTAGACCTCTCAATAAAGCTCCTCCTCCAGCCAAATAAATACCTTTGTCCATAATATCGGCCAAAAGTTCTGGTGGGGTCTCTTCAATGGTATATTTTACCGCATCAACAATTGCCCGTACGCTTTTTGCAAGTGCGGTTCTAATCTGATTTGAGTTTAGAATAATTTCTTTAGGAAGACCGGTAACCATATCACGACCTCGGGCTGGGGTTTCTAAAACTTTTTTTAGCTTTGCCGCGGATCCTATGTTAATTTTAATATTTTCAGCAGTTCGCTCGCCAATACTCAAATTAAATTCTTCTTTGCAGTAATTAATTATATCTTCAGTGAGCTCATCGCCGGCAATCCTAATTGATCTTGATGCAACTATGCCACCAAGACTAACAACTGCCATCTCGCTAGTACCGCCACCAATGTCTACCACCATACTGCCGGCCGAATCGTGAATTGCCAAACCACTGCCAACAGCAGCTGCCATAGGCTCTTCAATCAAATAAGCCTGTCTTGCTCCGGCGTTAGTGGCAGCATCCTCGACAGCCCTTTTTTCAACTTCGGTAACACCAGAAGGAATTCCTACTACAACTCGTGGCCTAGGGAACAGCACAAAACTTTCGCGATGCACCTTGTCTATAAAGTAGCGAAGCATCTGTTCGGTTATTTCGAAATCAGAAACAACACCATCAACCAATGGCCTTGTTGCCACGATGTTGGCTGGAGTTTTGCCAACCATCCTTTTAGCTTCATCACCTATAGCCAATATCTGCTTGGTCTTCTTATTTACGGCCACAACAGATGGCTCATTAATAACAATTCCTTTTCCGCGTACATAAACAAGGGTATTAGCAGTACCCAAATCAATTCCTATATCATGCGAAAACTTACCTATAATGGCATCAATCATAAGATATAGTTTAGCAATTAAAGGTGGGCGTTTCTAGGGTTATAGTCTAGAAATATCGGAAATTGTGACAATTACAATTAAAATTATCAAAAGAATAAAGCCTGTAAAGTGTAATTTAGACTCAAATTCGGGTGTTATCTTAACTCCCATTCTGGTTAGCGTCATGAGCAATAATCTACCTCCATCCAGGGCTGGAATCGGGAGGCTGTTAATAACTGCTAAGCTTAATGATATAGATGCAATAAAG
>JBIIKB010000023.1:0-7080 GCA_044233405.1 Candidatus Saccharimonadia bacterium
CATCTTAAGGATCCGGTAATTCAAGATTTCTGGACAGGTGAAATGGCCCAAACTGATGCCCATTCTAAATCTGAGATGCTAGGTTGGTTTGTGTCTAAATTCGGTGCTTTTTCAAATAATGAAATTATGCGCAATATTGTAGGTCAAAAGAAGTCGGCCTTTAATCTTCGTGAGATGATGGACGAAGGCAAGATTCTGTTTGTAAATCTTTCCAAGGGACTACTTGGTGATATTAACTCTCAGCTTCTGGGTATTATGTTTATTATTAAATTCCAGGTAGCAGCCATGAGCCGAGCCGATATGGACAAAAAGGATAGGCGCGACTTTAGCGTATATATTGATGAGTTTCAGAACTACTCTACAGATTCAATTGCGACAATTTTGTCTGAAGCTCGAAAATACGGGCTAAGCCTGGTAATGGCTAATCAGTTTATCTCGCAGCTCGATGAAAGTGTCAGAGATTCAGTTTTTGGTAATGTCGGATCAATGATAAGTTTTAGAGTTGGCCCAGATGATGCCGAGTACTTAGTTAAGCAGTTTGCCCCCGCCTTTGACGCTGGTGATTTAGTAAATATCCCTAATCACTATTGTGCTGCCAAGATTATGTCTAAAGGCTTTCCTTCAACTCCATTTTCAATGAAAGAAATTATGCCTCCATTGGGTAAAGAAAAGCCAGAATTAATGCAAGCCATGATAGACCTTAGTAGGTCCAATTATGCTAAACCAAAAGCGCAAGTAGATGCAGAAATAGCTAAAAACCTAGGGATATAATTGAGTAATTATCATATTGGTATTAAAATAGTGCAAAAGAGAGGGTGATTTGAAGTTTAAAGACATAGTAGTCAATTTAGTATCTGGTGCGATGCCAACACATCGAGCATCATACTATATTAAGCGTTTTGCTCAGGAAAATTCGGTAAGACGAATTGCTTCTGTATTGGTTATTGGTTTATTTATTTTTCAGTCAGTGGTTGTGATATTCCCCCCAAAGGCCACTAAAGCTGCGAGTGGCAATGATTTAATTTATGGTGGAATCGGCGAAGGCTCAGAATCCTCAATGAAGCAAAATATGATCAATTACCTAAACAAGGATTCTTACGGTTCCGCCTTTTTTCAGTTAATGGGTATAAATCAGCAATATGTACAGAATAATATGAAACGAGGCTCAATCTCTACCAATGGGTGGAAGTATTCTATGGGGCATAATGCTTTTGGTGGGCCAGGCTGTAGTGTAAGATTTGATCAAATTCCTGAGTTCCAGGGCGTATCACCCTTTCCTGGTAGCGAGTCTGTATATGTAGGATCTCCAAATTGCAGGTGGAATCAAACAAGCTTTGTCGGCCTAGTTGGAGATAAGCCTGTCTACGTAGGAGGGACATGGTGGAATATAGGAATTATTGGAGACTGCGGAAACATTGTTCTTTTGCCGGTTGCACCACCTGAACTGCCTAATTGTGAATCGGTTAATTTGTCTGCATACAGTGTTTTGGTGGGCCAGCCAGTTGTTTTGACTGGGGTTGCAAGTGCCAAGGCTACTACTCGTGTTAAATCAGTTAACATGAATTATAATCTTTACAAAACGGCTGCTAGCGAACCAACAAAAAATCCTCCACTTGAGAGCCGAGTTAGTAGTAACGTAGCCTTTAACAATGGCAAATATATCGATAGTAGCGGCAAGTCATTTACTTTTTCTTCGCCTGGCTCCTACACAGTGCGGCTAGCCGTAACAACACCCGATGAACCCGCTTTTAGATTTGGACTGCCAGGTTCTTCAGTCAATTCGTGCGCAAAAACCATAAATGTAGTAGAGGCCAATAAGCAAATTGTTTGCAGTCAATTAGGCATAAGCAATCAGCAGGCAGTTAGTTTTAGCTCCCCCTTCACACCACAGCTAAGCGGATTAGCAAAAACTACGGGTTCACAAGGAACTGCCTACCCAAGCAAATTTGAGTATATACTTTTGACCGAAGTGTCTTCTAATGCCCCAGGCCAAAAGGTTACCTACAATGGCAAGACCTATCAAGAAAAAAATCCTAGCGGTGGGAAAACCCGTATTTCTCAGAATGTAACCTACCAAAACATCAATGCATCTCAGTTTAATGACCCCACAGCTGGTGGCTCTTTTGACGCAAATGACTTTACTCAAAATATAACTAGCAATTCAAAATCGACAAATTATTTAATTATTCTTAGGGTTTATAATCAGGCCGGTCAGTTAAGCCCAGATAATGTTGAGGGTTGCTACAAAAGTTTTAGCGTTGGGCCAGAGCCACTTCCTGAGAAAATTATATGCAAATCTCTAAAGGTTAATCTTAGCCCCGAAACCGCCAAGCTTCCAAACAGTCCCACATTTATTGGGACCGCAGAAAAGCAGGGTAGCGGTTCATTGTCCCCCAAGACTTATCAATATAATATATACAAAAAAAATTCGAGTAAATATGAAAAATTGGCAAATATGCCAATTAGCGAAAACTCAAGTTCTTATGAAAACACAAAAACAAAAGCATATAACTTTACTGAAGCTGGTGAATATAAAGTAACACTTACGATTGTTGCAAGCGATGGCTCCTCGACTGTAGAAGGTAAAGATGGAAATGGGGAGGATGGATGCGAACAGGTATTTAGCCTTAGCCCTAACCCTCCACAATGCATAAGTTTAAGCTCCGTTCCAAGTAATATTCAATCACCACCTAAAGAAGTTGAATTTACCGCTGTTACCCAGGTTGATGGTGGAGAAATGACTAGTGTTACTTTTAATTTCGGAGACGGAAGCTCACCGCAAAAAATTAACACCAAGCAGCTAGTTAATAAAATAAAACATAACTATACACTGCCCGGCAAATATGAAGCCTACTTAACTTTTGAAGCAACCACCGGTTCGGTGCAAACTCCTCCTGCCCAGTGCAAGACAACCATTACAGTAACAGACCAAAAGTTTATTAAGCTTGTTGCTAATATGACTCAGCTCACAGAAGATGGTAAGCCAACCGATGCAAACGGCAAAACTGCTAAGGCTGGCGACGTTTTAAGATACCAAATTGGAATATGTAACGCTTCTGGTGAAACTATTAAAAACTTTGTATTTGAAGATAACATAACCGACCTTTTGTATTATACTGACGTGGTTGACGCTGGCGGTGGCGAAATTATTTCTACAACCGGAGCCAATGTTCTTACCTGGAAGCCTCTAGACGTGCCAACCTTGCCTCAGTCCAAGGCCTGTAGTGATGAAAATGGCAAACCAATCTATGAAAACTATACCCAGGTTAAGGAGTTTAAGGTTAAAGTAAAAAGCCCTGTTCCAAACACACCTCTTAAGGCGGCAGATCCGAATGGTTTTGATTGTGAAGTCACAGATGAATTTCGGGCAAATCGTGTTTCTACCCCAGTGGCTTGTTCTACTATTAAGTTGATTGAGTCTAGAAATCCACTGCCACGAACCGGCTCTGGCTGGGCGCTTGGTTTGATTGGTTTTTTTGCGGCCGCCTCGACATTCCTATTCTTTAGAAATCGAATGCTTAAAAAAGAATTAGAATTGGTTGAAAAATTAACGGAGGAAGAATATGGCAAGTCCTGAAAGTAGCGGAAAATCTCCAGAAACTAAAGGTATAGGGGGCATGGAGCTTAAAAAACTCTCCCCAGAGAGTCAAAAGCTGACTTCGGCAGAACGTGAGGCTTTAGAGAAAGATTTGGCAGCACGTGGTGAAAAAGCTGAAAAAGTAATAGAAAAGCACGCCAAAGAAAAAGAGCCTGTTATTAAGTCAGAAGAATCTCACCATGAAAAGTCCAAAACTGTTGGCGAAGGAGCAAGCCACAAAAGTGCTCATCGCCCTAAGCCAAAAACCGAGCGCGAAAGAAGAACAGTCTATAACTCCGAAATAAAAAAAATTCAAAAGGACATGCCCGCCGTCCAAAGAGTATTTTCTAAGCTCATACATACAAATTCTGTAGAAAAAATTAGCGATGCCACCCAAAAAACAATTTTCAGACCATCGGCAATTATAGCCGGATCGGCGGTGGGTCTAACCTTGGGCATTTTGGTTTATATAATTGCAGTTATCAACAATTACAGCCTTGGCAATTTAGAGATACTATCTTTTGCAGTGTTAGGTGCTCTTATTGGTCTTGTACTGGAATATATCATCAACAGAGCTAAGCATAAAAAATAGCTTCAGGACACTATTTTTTAATTGATTCTTATCTTATATTCACCTATAATGAATGTATAAATAAGCACTACAAAAGCTTATTACTTGTTTGACTAATAGAGGGGATATTGATAGCTATGGCAGAAAATAAACAAAATTATAATGCGGAACAAATTCAAGTCCTAGAAGGTCTTGAGCCTGTTCGTAAGCGTCCAGGAATGTATATCGGTGGTACTGGTAGTGACGGCCTGCATCATTTAATTTGGGAAATTGTAAACAACTCCATCGACGAGGCACTTGCTGGCGAAGCCGATACAGTTGAAGTAATTATGCACGATAATGGATGGGTTACAGTTACCGATAATGGCCGAGGTATTCCAGTCGATAAAGTAAAGGCAACAGGTAAGTCAGCTCTAGAAACCGTACTTACTGTTTTGCATGCTGGTGGTAAATTTGGAGGCGGAGGCTACAAAGTATCTGGTGGTTTGCACGGTGTCGGTGTGAGTGTAGTTAACGCCCTATCGACCGATCTCAAGGCAACAGTCTGGAAAGACGGCTACGAATACACTCAAGATTATAAAAGCGGCGTTCCCCTAACCGATATTAAAAAGGGAGCTAAGACTGATAAGCGCGGAACTTCAATTAGTTTTATGCCGGACGCTGAAATTTTCGAAACAATTAAGTTTAATTATAAAACTGTACTAGACTATCTAAGACATCAGGCCTATTTAACCAAGGGTGTTCATGTAAATATTAAAGATGAAACTTCAAATCAAAGCTACGGTTTTTATTTTGAAGGCGGAATTCGAAGCTATGTTGAACACCTCAACAAGGGCAAGGAAGGGCTCAACGAACCAACCTTTTATGTCGACAAAAAAGTAGATGAAGTAACGGTCGAAGTTGCTATTCAGTATTGCGACAGCTTTAATGAGCAGGTTAAGGCTTTTGCTAATAATATTTTTAACCCAGAAGGCGGAACCCATATCGTGGGGTTTAGAACGGCCTTGACTCGTGTTATTAACGATTACGCCCGAAAAAATGGACTTATTAAAGAAAAAGAAGAAAACCTCACCGGCGATGATGTTCGTGAAGGTCTAACTGCAATCGTTTCAGTAAAGCTTCCTGAGCCACAGTTTGAAGGTCAGACTAAGGCTAAGCTAGGTAATCCAGAAATCCGCAACATTGTCGAAAAGGTAATGAATGAGTACCTTAGCTATTATCTAGAAGAAAACCCCAACGAAGCCAAAAAAATTATTGGCAAAGGTGTTTTAAGCGCCCGAGCCCGTATGGCAGCCCGTGCGGCTCGCGATAGTGTTATCCGAAAGGGTGCACTTGAAGGCATGACCTTGCCGGGCAAGCTGGCTGATTGCAGTAGCAAAGATAAAAACAGAAGCGAAGTTTATATAGTAGAGGGTGACTCGGCCGGCGGATCAGCCAAGCAAGGCCGTGATCGTGATTTCCAGGCGATCTTGCCTCTTCGCGGAAAGATATTAAATGTCGAACGCGCCAGATTAGATAAAATGCTAGCAAATAATGAAGTAAAAAGCTTAATAATTGCTTTAGGCACTGGAATTGGAGACACCTTTGATATTTCTAGACTTCGCTACAACCGAATTATAATCATGACTGACGCCGACGTCGATGGAGCCCACATCAGAACTCTTTTACTTACCCTATTCTATAGGCACTTCCCAGAGCTGGTAGAGGGCGGACACATATATATAGCCCAGCCTCCCCTATTTAAGGTCTCGAAGGGCAAAACAGCCAAATACGCGTTCTCGGATAATGAGCGTGACGAAATAATAGCTGATATTATGAAATCGATAGCAGACAAAGTAGATGAAAAAGCTAAATCAAAAAAGTCAGCCGAAATTGATAAATCTAGCGTTGAAACTGCTCAAGATCTTGCAGAGTTGGCCGAACAAGTCACCGGTGCAGAAAATGAAGAAGAGGAGATGGTTGATAATCCACTCAAAAAAGCTGGCATTAATATTCAGCGCTATAAAGGTCTTGGTGAAATGAACCCAGAGCAGCTTTGGGAGACTACAATGGACCCTGAAAACAGAGTGCTTTTACAGGTAACTATTAATGATGCCGAAAAAGCTGATGCGATATTTAATAAGCTTATGGGCGAAGAAGTAAGTCTTCGTAAGACTTTTATTCAGACTCATGCAAAAGACGTAACTAACTTGGATATATAAAATGGAAGAAGAATTGAAAACACCAGAAGAATCAAACGAAATAATTGAAGCTACCAAATTTAAGGCTGAAAAAACCGAATTTGGGCTAGTTGCACCACAAACTATTGAATCAGAAATGGAAAAGAGCTACTTGGATTATGCGATGAGCGTTATTGTTTCTCGTGCACTCCCAGACGTTCGTGACGGCATGAAGCCTGTGCACAGACGAATCTTGTATGCTATGCATACATTAGGGCTACGAAGCACTGCCAAGTACCGTAAGTCGGCTACTGTAGTCGGTGAAGTTTTAGGTAAATACCACCCGCATGGCGACTCTTCAGTATACGAAGCTATGGTGCGTATGGCTCAAAACTTTAGTATGCGCTACATGCTTGTAGATGGTCAGGGTAACTTTGGTTCAATGGATGGAGACGGTGCCGCCGCTATGCGTTATACCGAAGCCAAGATGACCAAGTTTGCCGAAGAAATGCTAATCGATATCGATAAAGATACAGTCGATTTTATGCCCAACTACGATGGTTCACAAAGAGAGCCAAAAGTATTGCCAGCCAAAGTTCCGAATCTACTCTTGAATGGTGTGCAGGGTATTGCAGTTGGTATGGCAACCAACATACCAACCCATAATCTAACTGAAATTGTTGATGGTGTAATTTATATTATCGATAACCCAGAGGCAACAATTGCGGATCTTACCAAGATTGTTAAAGGCCCCGACTTCCCTACTGGAGGAA
>JBIIKB010000025.1:0-6692 GCA_044233405.1 Candidatus Saccharimonadia bacterium
AGAAGATATGGGTAAAATTATCGGTAAGGCTGGCGCAACTGCTAAAGCAATCAGAACACTACTTAGGGTCATGGGCGCCAAGCACGATGCTCGTTATAATCTTAAAATTATCGAGCCTGGTGGTGAGATGGCTGAAGCTAATAATGCAGATAGCCAAGAATCAGTAACTGAAGAAGACAACACCGAACAGATTAAGTCCAAAGCCCGTGAAGGCCTCGAAGACTTAGATGTAGAAATTTAGTCTTAACACTTAAGTTTAATTAGTTCATACTAAGTAATATGAATATTGCTATTATTACCCTATTCCCCGAAATGTTTGAGCCCATCTTGAATTCAAGTATGATGTGGAAAGCCCAAAAAGAAAATTTGGCGAATTTCGAAATAGTTGATTTAAGAGATTATGGAATTGGCCCAAGAAAGCAGGTAGACGATACTCCTTATGGAGGTGGTGCTGGTATGGTGCTAAAACCAGAGCCGGTCTATGAGGCTGTAGAAAAGTTAAAGTCTAAAATGCCAAAGGCAAAGGTTTTAATGATGACACCTCGTGGCGAAAAGTTTACACAGGTTATTGCAAAGAAACTTAGTAAACTAGATGAAATTATTTTGCTTTGTGGGCATTACGAAGGGTTCGATGAGAGAATTTTAGATATAGTAGACGGCGAAATATCGGTTGGTGATTACGTCTTAACCGGAGGGGAGCTACCTGCAATGACTATAGTCGATGCAGTGGTTAGGCTTATTCCAGGGGTTTTGGGTGACAATCAAAGCTACCAGGACGAATCTTTTAGCCAAGGATTATTAGAATATCCACAGTACACAAGGCCAGACGATTTTAGAGGGATGAAGGTGCCAGAGATACTATTGGGCGGCAATCATAGCAAGATACATGTTTGGCGAAAAGCTGAGGCCGTAAAGAAAACTAAAAAAAATCGACCAGACTTATTAGACTTTTAGTTTGACTTTAAGCTCTAAAGTTGTATGATTAGCTTAATCCACAACGGAAGCACCTATAAAAGGGGGTGAGGCAAGTGCATTCAGGACGCGAGTATGTAAGCGTACGCGATCATTACTCGAAGATTGTAGGTGGCCCTGGGCTATCTCAAATTGCCAAAAGTCTGGGCTTGTCTGGCGGTCCCCTCACTACTTGCGAATTTATTGCGGAACCGAAAAGCCGCAAAGGGAATACGCAAGTAATTAGCGGGATGGTTGTTTCTATTAAGATTATCGATCGCAACGGACCTGCCTGGATGGTTGTTATAAATGAAATAACCATGCCAGGAACGTCCAATATTGTCGTCGAGCGGGAACTTAAAATTTACTACCACTCAGGTGGCGAAGGAATTATTCTCACCGAATAAAAAGACCGAGCATATGCTCGGTCTAATTTATTTAAATTACAAAACTATTTTTTTACTTGTCTAGATTCAATTTTATTAAGTTCTTCTTGGTGTTTGGCCATTTTTAAGTTAATGTAGCCAATTAGCGCGTTTATTCCGGCCGCAAAAAATAGATACATTACGATTGCAAATAGAGCAGTTGTCGAGAAGTATCCGGTTTCTCCTACTGGTCTGGTTGGGAATATTCCCCTAAATGGCTGACCAAAATCGTAAGCGATCTGATAAATAAATTTTACAAATGGTGTGTCTGCATTAGCGCTAAACAGTAATAAAAAGAATGCCAAAGTCAGGCTTATTACCGCAATTAGTGTAAACGCATAAACTACATAAGTAATTCCTCGAACCAGTTTAATTATTGTCATCTGAGAGTCAGTTTGCTTTTCCATAATTCTCCTTTATTAATAAATGAATTATATCAGATTAATTTGCTATGATTAAACTATGGCAATCGAAACACCAAACTATAAAGTTATAAAAAAGTCTGGTCGAATAGAAATTCGAGAATATCAGCCTTACTTAAAGGCAAGCGTTTATGTTGACTCAGACAGTTATAACTCGGCAGGAAGTTATGCATTTAGTGTTTTGGCTGATTATATATTTGGCAACAACACAAAAAGTGGCAAGATCCCAATGACCGCGCCGGTAGATACTCAGATGTCCGAACAAATACCAATGACTGCGCCGGTAGACACTACAAAATCAAAGGGCCAGTACAAAGTATCATTCACAATGCCTTCAAGCTATAGCTTAAAGACTCTGCCAAAACCTAACAATAATGATGTAATTATCGAACAAGTCCCTAAACGTAAAATGTCTACAATTATATTTTCTGGCTATACACCTGATGAAAAAGTAAACAAAAAGCTAGCCGAGCTAAATAATTGGCTAGAAGTTAACAAACTAAAGGTTTCTGGCGAGCCAATTTTATCTCGTTTTGATTCGCCCATAAAGCCAGGATTTATCAGGCACAACGAGCTTAGTTTAAAAATTAGTTAGATTGTATTTTTATAAATTCCATATTGACCAGAAGACTCTTCTATAAAAGGCTTAAAATCTGGCGGACTAATGGTTAAATAAATCAAAACAATAGCAGCCGCAATAAGTCCAAAAATACCTAAAAATTCCAAAACAGTGTTCTTTTTAATATTTATGTTGCACCACCAAGCAATGTACATCGCAACAATAATAGAGGCTATATATAAGAGTACGTCTATAATTAGCGAGTCGCTTATAAGTAGGGTGTACAAATAGTATCCAAAAAATACGATCAGCATTCCAATAATAGAACCCAAAAATATTCCAAACCAAAAGCTGCTTTTTTTAGGCTTTAATTTGAAGTAAGCCACGCCACCTATTATGACAAACGGGAAAAACATAATCTTTAAGTGCTCCCACACACTCTCGTTAATTGGCGCAACAAGGCCAATTAGAAAGTTTTCGCCACTAAGCTGATACGCAAAATGCCAAAAAGTTCCGAGTATTACTGTTGCGAGTATCCACCACCAAATGTTTTGGTATTTCGTTTTAAGCATAAGTTTATTATAATTTATTTATGAGTAAAAAAACTAACAAATGGTTCAAAAAAGTTCGAGGTAGCTATCTGCCAATAACTTGGCAGGGGGCTTTAACTTACATCCCCTATGTGGCTTACTTGGTTATAACTTATTATTACGCAATGGTATATTATGGCTTTAGCTTAACAAGCCTATTTATTATCGTTCCGAATTGGGTTGCTGCAATTGCAGTTATGAGTTGGGTTGCGTCAAGAAAAAGCTAGTTAACACCAAGTTGCTTATTGAGCATGGCTTTTTCTTTAAATAAATCATCAAAGTGCTTGGCACTTAGTGGTTTATTAGTGTCGTCTTTATCATATCCGTCTGCTTTGGGACTAAAGTAAACTTCTATTTCACTATTTACGATTGCGAGTCGTGCTTTGGCTTCTTCGTTTGTCATTACATCTATTATAACCTGTTATTCAATTAATGTCGCATTAAATAAAAAAAGACCCCGAAGGGTCAATTTTTATTAAGTATAATTATTCTTTAATTTCTTTGTATTTGGCATCGCCAAGTCCAATAATCCAGAATCCTATTGGATTAAATAGGAACAGAGCAACTACTGCAAAAACAGTGCTTTTGCCGAACCTCTCGGCTAATTTTAATGAAAGTAGCAAAAGGATAACAATGTTTACAATTGGAATTAGTAGTAACAAGAACATCCACCCATTGTAGCCACCTACCTTGAATAGGGTATATGTATTATAAAGTGGAATAAGAGATTTCCAGCCCTTATCGCCGGCCTTTTCGAATATTCTCCAGAAAGATACTATTGAAGTAACTGCTAGTATTAGTACAATCAGAGAATAAATTGCCCAGAAAGTACCATCCATTTGATTTGAATTCATTTTAACTCCTTATTATTTTATCTTTTTATTATACTCCATTAGGCATTAATGTATAATGTATATATGAATATATACGATTTCAAAGTAAAAGACATTAACGATAAAGAAGTTTCGCTTTCAAAATACAAAGGCAAAGTAATGTTAATAGTTAATACTGCGACCCATTGCGGCTTTACTCCGCAATATGAAGGCCTAGAAAAGCTATACAAAAAGTACCACAAGCAGGGCTTAGAAATACTAGACTTTCCCTGTAATCAATTTGCTAACCAAGCTCCAGAATCTAACAAAGAAATCGCCAATTTTTGCGCCATGCACTACAAAACATCCTTCCAGACTTTTGCCAAGATAGATGTAAATGGTAAAAACGCCGATCCGCTTTATAAATATCTTAAAAAGCAAAAGGGTGGCTTAATTAGTGCTATTAAGTGGAACTTTACTAAGTTTTTGGTGGATCGCGATGGTAATGTTGTTAAGCGCTTCGCTCCCAGCGTAGAGCCTGAAAAGTTCGAGGACGATATTAAAAATCTTTTGGATAATGCCCAGTAGAGACGCCAGGGCTTTAATTATTTTGTTTTAATAGTTTCGCGAACGGGTAAGCTAAAAAAATGTTAGTAATTTTGTTGTGCCGCTTGCCAATTATTTTTTAGCTAGTTTCGGCTTAATTCGGCCTTAACGAGCTGTTTTATTGCATCCTGGATAGGCTTTACATAGTCGTATCCAAATTCTAATCCACTATCTTCACCATGTTCCGCATTTTGACCATGCCCAATTACCATTTTGTTTACTACCTCATCTATTTCGGCATCGGCCATTTCTTTGTTTATTTTGCCAGAGTCTATCAATAAATCTGCTGCCCAATAAACTAGAATTTCAAATTGTTCTTCCTTTACATTGTAAATATTGTTTGCTTGTACTTCTATTCCTACTGAATTTCGATTGCTAGCATTCTCCCTGCCTTTTCTACCCGAATCTTTAATGCCTGATGCAATATGCCATGCAACATTGCCACTTTTGGTTGGTGCAACTTGCCAAACATCAATCGGATCATTATCAGACATTAGCCATTGCGTACTAGCGGATCTGGAATTAAACCAGCTTTGAAGCTGCTGTTTTAATGTAATATTTTCTGAGCCACCACCTATTGCCATTATATGAAATATTATGTAGTCAAAGCTTTCCAGGGGTTCTGAGAACGCAGCTTCATATTCTTGCGAAGGTGTTCTGCCCTTGCCAGGCTCCCCATTTAGGAAAGCAATATATTCCTCCTTATTTATTTTGGTTATTCCTCGCGTTCTATAATTATCGAATCTTTCGAGGCTTATTTGCTCAAATGCTTTTTTCATTCTTTCGATAACAGGCTTGTCGCTTTGATCTGTTAGCTCATCAAAATTAATTCCATTAACATTTACAACACTGTTACTTTCATTGCTCTCGGAAGCCTCAGCCTTTTTTTCATTTTTATTTTGAATACAAATATCATCAATCTCATTTATTAATTTTTGTACATTCTTTGTCCAATTAATGTCCGTAGCCCAAGCAGGCCTACCCTTGTCGTTTGGGCCAATAAGTTCTGCTACACGTGCAGGGTCAATACCCCCACTTCTTAAGTAGTTAACTGCTTCTTGATACCGATAGCTACCATCTTGGTTTTGATGATAAATTTTACTCACCACTGCATCTACAAAAGAAGCTTTAGAATCTTTATATTTTCTGAAAGGTCTTACATACTGAACTTTATAATTTCCTTTTTCGTCTTTGATTACTTTACCGTCTTCGTCTTTTATAATTTTAAATCCAGGCTTCTTTTCATAGTTAGTTATTTCATTTTCTGGTACGAACTCGTTTGTTAGTTTTTCATATATTTCGCCTTCCCAGCCATCCTTGGCAATGACCCCAAAAAAATTATTAGCATTTTTGGCTAGTTCGCTTTCACCAAAGCCGGTCTCATGTGCGGCCATAGCCAGTAAAAGTTTTTGCGACATTGGTTTAATGGAATCATTTTTAGAGGCGCTTATGGCATCAGGTAGGTGTTTTTTGCAAAAGTTATAAAGCTTCAATTGCTCTGGAGAAATCTCTGACTCTGGCCTTAATGAAGCATCTGTTTCTTGAGTTTCTTCATCCTCAGGATTTACTTGCTCAGTTTTGTCGCCGGGATTTACTGGAGTAGGGTCAAATTTTTCTTTATATCCAGGCGGCCATATTGGCCCAATTATTAATAAGCTCTTAGCAATAATTGCTTTAATTGATTGTGCCAGTTTTTTTGCTCTGTCGTTATCAGAATCATTTTTTATTTCGGGCTGTATATTTGAATTTTTTTCCATATTCGTTTACTTTTATTTCTTATTCATAGCACATACTATTTCGACTTAACAACTGCCCTAACTGGTAAAACCTCTATGACCTGGTTGGTGGAGGGGCGATATATAATTGCTTGCTTGGCGTTGATGAATAGAAGTATCTTATCGCCCTTTTTAACGACCCTAAATAGGTTATTGTTTTCGAAGTCTTTTTCGTTATAAACAGTTGTGAATATGGGCTTTTCGTTTGGAAGCCTTAAAAGCTTTGCAATTTTATCGACGTACATCTGCTCTTCTTTTTCGACCACTTTCTTTTTGGTGGCCATTTGGTTTTTATAAATTATTCCCATAATTAATATGTAGGTTAGGGCAATTGCTATGGTAGCAAGTGTAAGCCAAAATATCTTTTTTTTGCGAGGCATTTTATGATCCTACTTGGTTAACAGTAATTATGGTCGATGGTATTGCCGGACCACCCATTGCTCCGGTGTTGTATTCTAAAACGATATTTTGATTGTCTGTGGCCCAATATATTTGCACATTATCACCGGCGTTTAGCGGCACAAAATAGTTCCAGGCCGCAACCACATACGG
>JBIIKB010000034.1:0-6172 GCA_044233405.1 Candidatus Saccharimonadia bacterium
CGTTGTATTAAAAGAAGTGTTGCCCAAACTTGGGCTTGAGCCCCACTCAAAGCCCCGGCGCGATACTATATTGCCGGTTGCTGCCACATTACCATTTAATACGCCGCTATTGCTGGTAGCATTAGAGACCGGGGAGGTGTTCATTGTTAAGCAGGCAGTAAAGGTTTGATCTTGACCATAAAAAGTTCCCTGGGAGGTCGTTACGAAGGCTCTGTAATGATAAGTTACATCACAACTCAAGCCCTCTATATTGGCGTTGAACGAACCAAACTTAAATGCCGGAGCAAGGTTGAATTTTTGGACTCGGTTGCTTAAATAATCACCAACATATACATTTCCGCTAGAGTCTAGAGCTATCCCAGAAGGAAAATTAAATTCACCATCTCCACTGCCAGAACTCCCAAATTGTATTAGCTCGTTACCCTGTGGATCTAGAAGCTTAATATTGTTATCACCACCAGATGCAACCATAACTATTCCTTGCTCATTACTAGTAAGTCCGGTTGGTAAATTTACACTTATAGAACCCAAATAGTCTCCACTTAATGTGTAGGCATTAACTCTATTATTGTTTTGGTCCGAAACATAAATTATATCTAATATGCTCACTTCAACTGCTACAGGGTTATTAAACTCTCCATTACCACTGCCAGCTGTTCCAAATTGAGCTTGGTATACGCCGGCACTACTAAATTTCTGCACACGATTATTGCCAGAATCAGCTACATATATATTCCCTTGCTTATCTATGTCTAGTCCAAATGGCTGATTAAATTCGCCATCGCCACTGCCTGTGGCACCGAATTGGCTAACATACACTCCAGCACTGTTGAATTTTTGCACTCGATTATTGCCCGCATCGGATACATATATATTTCCTAAGCTATCAATAGTAATCGCTGTAGGAAAAATAAATTGGCCATCGCCACTTCCAAAGCTGCCAAACTGGCTAAGGTACACGCCGGCACTATTAAACTTTTGAATTCGATTATTGCCACCATCAACCACGTAGGTGTTATTAGAACTGTCTTTAGCTAATCCTACAAGATTAGAAAACTGCCCATCACCACTACCAGATTCCCCGAATTGGGAATTGTATTGATACAGCAGGTTGTTATTTGGCGTATTATTTATGGTGTTACCATAGCTGGTGCTAGTGCCCCATTCAAAGCCCTGAGCAGTAATAAAGTCATTTGCTGCTGATATAGTGCCATTGAAAGAGGCTTTATTGTCTTTGATGCTACTAGGGGGTAGGGTAGAGATGTTCGCACAAGCCACAAACGAAACATCGCTTCCATAGGCACTGCCTTCGGAGTTGGTGGCATAGGCACGATAGTGGTAGGTGGTGCCACAAGTTAATCCAGGCAATCCTGCATTAAAATCACCAGGGTTTATAGATGAGCTATTTGAAAATATTTGGACACTATTAGCATTAATACTTGTTGCAAGTATATTGCCATTTGCGCTAGTGGTCACATCTGAAGTGCCCGCAAATTGACCGTTATTAAATCCATACTCACCAAATTTATTTACATAGTTTCCAGAAGTATCAAAAATTTGAATTCGGTTGTTAAGGTTGTCGGCTACGAATATTTGCCCTGTTATAGAGTCGAATTTCACTCCAGAGGGGCCGTTAAACTGCCCATCATTAGTTCCTGAAGTTCCAAATTGAGCTTGGTATACACCGGAACTATTAAACTTTTGGATTCGATTATTATTGGTATCGGCTACATAAATGTTATTAGAGCCATCGGTTGTTACCGCTAGGGGGTTATCAAACTCACCGTTGCCACTTCCAGAAGTTCCAAATTGAGCTTGGTATACTCCGGCACTATTAAATTTTTGTACCCTAGTGTTGCTGGTATCGGTAACCAATATATCGCCCGAGGTATCTATGGCTATTCCGCTAGGTCCGCTAAATTGTCCGTCGCCACCGCCAAATTCCCCAAACTGGCTTTGATATACGCCAAACTTACTGAATTTTTGCACCCTTTGGTTAATTGAATCAACTACATATAAATTATCACCACTATCTACAGCTAGTTTGGCAGGCCCATTAAATTCACCAATACCGGCGCCAAGACTACCAAAGCTAAGTTGAAATACCCCAGCACTATTAAACTTTTGAACTCGATTATTATAATAATCAGAAACATATATATTATTTTCGGAATCAGTGGCTAAGCCATTTGGAAGGTTAAATTGCCCAAATCCACTTCCGAAGCCACCGAACTTGTTAATAAAGGTTACTGGGCTTGTGGAGCCTGAGCCTGGGACAGTATTGCCATAGCTTGTACTGGTTCCCCATTCAAAGCCAACTTGAGTTATCGGCGAAGTTGAATTAATAACATTTCCAAACAAAATTGCGTTGCCACTATCAAAGGCTGGGTTAAGTCCTGGCAGATTTATTGTTGTAACTTGCATTTGCGAACACTGGGTGGTGGTAAATATGCCTTGGTTACCATATTGAGTACCGTACGAGTTTGTCATATAGGCCCTGAAGTAATAGGTGGTATTACACTGAAGACCGGTAGCATTTAATGAATAACTGCCTGTACCAAGGTTGGAATCGTTAACTGAGCTGCCGTAACTTGGACTGGTACCATATTCAAATCCTTTGGCAGTAATTGCGCTAGGGGAGCTTACAACTTCACCGCTAAGCGTTACTGAATTATTGGTTATATTGCTAGCCGATTCAGTAGTGACACTACCGCAATCGAATGAGAATGTCTTATCGCCCCCATAACTGGTGCCATCGGCATTTATAGCAAAGGTTCGGTAATGATAGGTTTGGCCACAGCTCAACCCAGTTAAAGAGGCACTAAAAGCTCCATCTGTAAATGAATTTCCTTGGTCATAGATTTCGGTGTTGCGGTTTTGATTACCTATTATGATTTGACTACCATTTGCTGCTATGAAGTATGGTTGGCCCATAAAATTACTACCAATGTTTCCTTGCCAAACTAAACTGCTATCGAATTTTTGAGCTCTATTGTTGCCAATATCGGTTATATAAGTATTGCCCAAATTATCCAGAGCAACCCCGCCCATAGTGTTAAACTGCCCAGGACCATCGCCTATTGAGCCCAGGGTGTTTAATAGGGTTCCAGAATTATTAAATATTTGTAAGCGGTTAAGGGTTGCATCGGATGCATATATGTCGCCATTGCTATTAACCGCTATACCCCAGGGCGTTTCAAACTGCCCGGGCCCACTCCCGGTTGAGCCAAAGGAGTACTGGAATACGCCTGCGCTGTTAAACTTAAGTACAATATCTTGTTGTGGATCGACAGCGTATAAGTTATTAGCGCTATCAATTGCTAAGGGCCCTCGCTCTAAGAATTGGCCAGGGCCTGAGCCCTGCGAACCTATGGAAGTCAGGTAATTTCCAGCATTATCATATTTCTTAATAATTCTTTCTTGAGTTACTCCCTCACTGCCAAATAAGTATATATTGTAGCTACTATCGACAGCTATGCCTAAAACACTCCCAATGTTGCCAGGGTCGGGCCCCGGCCTAGACTTTATAAAGCTAGATAGATATTGCCCAGTGCTATCAAATTTTTGTACAAAAACGCTACCTTCACCGCCAGTAGAAGAAGCTGTGTAGATATTGCCAAGGCTGTCGGTGGTTACATTACATACAAATTCACATTTTCCTGGCTCACCAAAAGCACCATATTCTGTGAACTTTTTATTAAAGGCCATAACATAACTAGAATTAGTATCGTATATAGTATTGCCGTAGTTGGTATCGGTTCCCCATTGAAAACCCCGAGCTGTAACGGCCGGGTTTGTGCCAGAATTCGTGCTGCCGTTAAGATCGGCGCTGGTGGGTGTTATGTTTGTTGGGTCTTCGGTTGTTGCTGTTACGACAGCAGCTTCTGAGGGTTTGCTGGGCTTAAAGATAAAGCCAGCAGCATTTAATGCTAAAATACCAATTGCAATGCTTAATGCAACCACACTTGTAACTAAATCTACTTTTCTTTTTATTTGTTTTGGCATTTTATTTGTTTATTTTTTAATGCTTATGTATATCTTAACATTAAAAATTATAGTTACAACAGATTCAAGTGGTAAAATTGCAAAAAAATAAGCCAAACGTCTGCAAAGTTTGTGTACAAAAAAAATATCCAACCGACTCAGATTAAAAATATAGGTTTTTATAGTGGGGTTTTAGATCATACGTCGTGCATTTTGTGCTTTTACTTTTTGATTTGATAGCTCGTTTTAGCTTGGGATGCTCATTATTAGTTTGGTTCCTTGCTTGGGTTTCGATTTGATTAATATATGACCACCCAGCTGGTCTAAAATAATCCTGTCTAAATACAAACTCAGCCCTAGGCCTTCTTGGTCGTACTTCATTGCGTTGGTGGCTCTAGAAAATGGAGTCATTATGCTTTTGAGCTTGTCATTAGAAATACCGACGCCGCTGTCCCTGACTTCGATAATTACCTGATTGCCAGACTTTTGAGCATAGATATCAACTTTGCCACCTTTGCGATTGAATTTGACAGCATTACTAATGACGGTACCGACAAGTACATCTAGGGCTTTGTGGTCAAGATTCATTGATGCGCCACCCTTAAGATGGGTATGCACATCGAGTTTTTTGGCTTTTATATGTCCGGCGTTTGTTTGAATCGAGCTGTTGATAGCTTTTTGAAGCTCTTTAGTGCCAAGATTGCTGACAGGATGATAGTTGCTAAATGACTTAAGAAGCTGGAGAGATTCTTTAACGCTCAGCAGGCTAGCTAGGGCGAGCTGAAACTCTTGCGCTTCCTTGCTGCCTTTGAGGCTCGTAGAGGCTTCCTGAATGACTTTTAGGTCTTTCTGCATAACTCCTGATGCGGAGGCGATAAACTTGGCCTTAGCCCTATTTAGATCCTTTTCTTTTTGCAGGGCTCGTTCGCGTTTTGCCTTTAAGAGCTGATTGTACTGGTAGCTTCTCCAAACCATAAGCACCAGAATAATCCCAACTAGCAGCAATAGGATCTGACTGCTGACTGAATAGAGGTTGAGTGTAAAGATATTGGCGCGCAAGAAGACGATGTTGGCAGTTATCAGAAGGAGTGTGGCAATAACGGTTGGTATCCATACCGTTGGGCTAAGCAAATAGCGGCCAGTGCTGATTTGCCGAGGCTCGGTGTCGATGTCTAGCATGATTTTTTCGGTTGCTTGGCTGTTGTGCTCTAGTAAGGAAGCAGTGGCTTTACTGATACTGCGTAATGATTTTAGGACAAGTTCAGCTTTGGCTTTGCTAATGCGTTTGTCGTCTTTGAGTATATAGATGGCCGCCTGCATGGTTGAGATAGGTGAGTTGAGGTGGTGGCTGGTAAGGGCAATGAAGTTTTGACTTCCAAGTAGCAGGTTGTTTTGGCGAATAAGCAGTTCGCGATTTCTTTTGCTGTTGCGATATTCGATATAGGAAAGAATATAATAAAAAAATGCCATTAGCATCAGTGTGAGTATCAATGCGTATGGTATAGCAGTGGCTACACGAACAGGCACTTCTTTGGCTAAGATTTCTGGGTTTAATAAAATGTCTGTTTACTCCTGATTTAGCATTTGTCTTTTCTTCGTAATGCTTAAGCTAATTTTAGCTGGGCATCAGCTTAAGCACAATAGTTGATTATTGAATTTTTATCTATTTTTTAGGCACATTTAACTGAGCCTTATGTATCATTTTTTTATAAGAAATTGATGAACAAAAAAATAACCGCCCAATAAATTTTGAGCGGGGATTGTCCTAAAAAGAAACAGGTTAGCGTGGGCCCGAGGCGCTTGCTAACCTGTTAAAAGTCTTTGTTTTTGTTTTTGAGTAATTTATGTGTGCAGCACTGATATAATAATAACGCTTACGTTTCGGGACGTCAATAACTTTTTTAGACTTTTTTTAAGATTTTTTTAAAAAACTTTTTTGCCAGTAAATTGGCCATTACGGGCAGCACTATTTTGGGCCAGTAGTTTAGAGAAAATTGCTTGTGCTTTCTTGGTATTAACTTCCTTACCTCGCCATAATTTCAGCACTGGATCCTGTACAGCCCTAGAGTAGCTGTAGGTGATGGGCCACGTTTGTTCACCTTTAAGTCCGATTGCATTAAGATTGGCCGTGGCTTGTTCTGGGCTCTGTCCTCCAGATAAGAAAACTATCCCAGCTAATTCTTTAGGC
>JBIIKB010000029.1:0-6469 GCA_044233405.1 Candidatus Saccharimonadia bacterium
AAAAAACTTTCGGTCTTTAAATTGATTTTATTCTTTGTTATAACAGCCTTTGGTCTCTATGTGATAAGACCATTAATTATTTATTTCTTTACAAGCGTTTGGCTTTGGCCATCACAGGTCGTATACGATATAACCCAATGGCTAAGATTGCCACTCTCTCAGGAATTTGACACCAGAAACCTCGCTCTTTTAATAGCAATCATAGTGGTGTTATTCTATAATTACCTATCTTATAAATTCTTTGTTTTTAATGATGAAAAAAAATAATAAAAATTTCATAAAAAAGTATTTTCCCGGCCTGCTTCTGGTAGGAATAATTTTAATTGCAATATTCTTTAGGTTTTATCAGCTAAACAGCCTGCCACCAGGCTTACACCCGGACGAAGCAGCAAACGGTCTGGATATCTTCAGGATTCTTCAAAACAACGACTTTAGAGTGATTTATAACACAAATGGACCACGCGAAGCACTGTTTTTTTACTTGCAGGCAATATTTGTATACTTTATGGGCAACACAATTCTAGCACTTCGAATAGCCCCAGCTTTATTTGGCGTATTGAGCGTTATAGCAGTATATTTTGCAACTAAAGAGTGGTTTAACCGCCGCACAGCCTTGATAGCTTCTTTCTTTTTTGCAATTAGTCCATGGGTAGTGACTATTCAAAGGGATGGTTTTAGAGCCAGCATGGTGCCATTTTTCTTGGCACTTCTTTTGTACTTTGCAGCAAAAGCTTATAAAACAAACAAGTCGATATTTTATGTCTTATCAGCTGTAGCCCTTGGCCTAGGATTTTACACCTATACAGCTTTTTCTATGATCATTGTTGCGCTTGGTCTTGGATTTATATACATGATTATAAGAAGAAGATCTTGGCTAATAATGAATTGGAAAAAGTTACTTCTAAGCTTTGCTGTTTTTGGTATTGTAATGACACCATTATTGTATACAACTATTAAAGATCCGGGGGGCTCTACAGCAAGGGCAGGGGGTACTAGCTTCCTGAATAAAGATTTGAATAATGGAAACCCCGTGCAAACACTCGCAATAAGTACTGCAAAAACATTACTCCAATATAATTTTTATGGTGATAATAATAATCGTCATAATTATAATGGCGAACCTTTGCTTAATGTATTTGTGGGCCTAATGTTCGTACTTGGACTTGTTATGTGTTTTTTCAATTTTGGCAAACCCCGCTATGCAATGATATTAATATTATTTGGTGCCATGCTACTACCGTCTTTACTCACGGCAGAGGGCTTACCGCATGCCCTGCGTTCAATTGGCACCGCCGTGCCGGTCTTTATTCTGGCGGGGATGGGCGTAAACTACTTACTTTATATTTGGTATAAGACGTTTCCGATCAATAATCTAGCTAGAGCTACAGGCCTAACACTTATATGTCTTTTAATGGGATTATCTCTTGTGCAGGCTTATAGACAGTACTTTGTTGCCTGGGCCCAAGATTCAAGAACTTTCGAAGCTTACAATGAAGGAGCAGTTGCAATAGCCAAATACCTTAACGCTAATTCAAAAGATGGAAAAAACAATTTTGTTCTAATGGGTGGCTATGAAGCAAATCCTATTAAATATCTTACCGACAAGAAATCTAAATATGAACTAATAAACGAACAGCAACTTAAGGATCTGCCGATTGAAGGCAAACTTAATGAAATTATTATAGTCCCAAGTGGAATAAACCAAAATTCCCAGATAGAAATACTTAAGGCTAAATTCCCCAAAGGTAAGATAACAACTGTCAGCTCGGACTTTAATGGCAGCCCACTCTTTGTGGTGTTTGAGGTTCAGCAATGAGCCGTGAAATAAGTATTGTTATACCTACCTACAATGAAAAAAAGAGGATTGGAAAGACCCTAAATGAATTATCGGATTACATAAAAAACGAAAAATTAGATGCAGAAGTTTTGATTATAGATGCAGGCAGTCCGGACGGTACTGCGGATGAAGTAAAAAAATATTCTTCTAAGTTCAAAGATCTTAAAATAATTAATGCAGGCCCCAAGCCCAAGGGCAAGTTTATTAAGGGCAAACAGGTTAAGAAGGGCATGTTACAGGCCGAAGGAAAATACGTTTTATTCATGGATGCGGATTTGGCAACACCATTAAAATATATTAAGTCAGCTTTGTCTCAGCTACAATCAGGAAGTCAGGTATCTATTTGTATTAGAAACCTTCAAAAAAGTCACAAGGGGCTTAGAAAGTTAATTTCGTCCACAGGAAATTTTTTAGTTCAAGGCCTTTTACTGCCAGGTATTAGTGATACCCAGTGTGGATTTAAGGCTTTCACCAATGAGGCTGTCAAGGCGGTTTTTCCACTTCAGACAATCGATGGCTGGGGTTTTGATATGGAAATTTTGGCAATTGCTCGTAAGAACGGCTATTCAATAGGTCTTGTTGAAGTGCCCGACTGGAGTGATGTTAAGGAGGGAAGCAAGATAACTGGTTCATCTCCAATCAAAGCCTCTATTCAGACTTTTAGCGACTTATTAAAAATTAAATGGCGATCAATTAGTGGCAAGTACAAAGCAAAAAAGTAAACTTCTAAGTTTTCTAGATAAGAACTGGGCAATTGCTTTGATTCTGCTTTTAATTTCCTCTCTACTTGTTAGGAGTATTAGTCTTCTAAAATCAAGTATCTGGCACGACGAAGGATTTAGTTTAATGCTGGCATCTAGATCGCCCTTAGATATTTGGCTGGGTTCTGCTAGAGATGTTCATCCACCGCTATATTATGAAATTCTACATTTTTGGACAGAGATTTTTGGAAATTCAGTGTTATCAGTGCGGTCTTTAAGTCTCGTTGCTGGAATTATAGTGGTCTGGCTGGGTTACCAAATTGCATTTATGATTTCTAAAAAAAGAAATGTCGCCTTGCTTGCCGGTCTACTGCTAAGTTTAAACCCATTTTTAATTCGCTACAGCCAAGAGGTTAGGATGTATGGAATTCTTGGCGTATTTTTATTAATTGCGATAATTGGATTAATAAAAGTTTCTAAAGACAGCAAAGATTGGTTTGGCTATGTTTTGTATGTCATTGGTGTGTCGGCTGGGCTCTATACTCACTATTTTACAGCTGTGGTGGTAATTGCCTTTTGGATTTATATTGTAAGCATTTATTTTATAAAGAATAAAATTACGTTAATAACTAATTGGCGTTGGTGGTTAGCTAATATACTAGCGTTGTTAATTTTTCTTCCATGGGTACCTAGCATGATGGCTCAATTTACAAGAGCACAAGGCCTGGGTTGGCTTTCAAAGACTTCAATCAGAACCCTTAATGACACTGTATGGCAGTTTATAACATTTACAGATGCGAGACAGATATTAATACTTATTTATTGGCTAGTTCCGATACTAATTTTAGGTTTGGTGGCTTATGTTTGTATTAAAGATAGAAGCAAAGAAAAATTCTCCAGACTTTTGGCTCTGTTTACATTTTTACCACTGATTATGGCTATAATGATTTCTTTTATAAGACCAGTTTTTCATGAGCGCTATTTTGTGTTCTCAGCGATAGGACTTTGCTTGATGATGGCTTTAGCTATTTATTATATATTTTTGAATAATAAGTATCTGGCGATTTCCATTGCTTTGATTATAGTATTGATTCAGCTTGTAGGTATCAGAAATGTATATGCTCAGTCTAATCATCAAATGAGCAGAGTAATGGGATTTATTAATCAGAATTACCAGGCAGGAGATAGGATTATTTCTGGAGAGCTTTATGTTTATTTTGATGGTAGCTATTACAACAAAACTGGCAGTAACTTTTTACTATACACTGGCAATGGACGACCAAATGGATATGGTGAATCTGGATTGATTTATGATAAAAATGTATATCTGGATAATTTGCGCAACATACCCAGTGGAAGAGTTTGGATTTTAGGTAAAACAGGCGATCAATCTTACTATAAAAATTTGCCATCAAACTGGAAGCTAATTGAGACCACGAGCGCGGGTTATAGCGAAGCAAGGCTTTATCAGATACAATAGAAGACATAGTTTTAGTAAATAGGAGAAAAATTATGTCAATGATGGACAAGGCCAGACTGGCCCAAAAGGCATTAAAATTACAAAAAGAATTAAAGCGCATGCAAATTGAAGCCGAGGCTGGCGATGGCGACGTAGTTGTTACAGCAGGCTTAGTTATAAGCCAGACAAGCATGAATGTAGAAATTAAAAAGATCGATATCAAGCCAGAGGCTGCAGAGGACCTTGATAGATTGTCGGACTTAATATCGGCTGCAGTAAATCAGGCTAATAAAGAGCTTATGACTGAAGCCACTTCTAAGATGCAAGAAATTGCAGGAAGTATGAATTTGCCCGGTATGTAGTATGCAAATATTGCCAGACAATATTACTAACCTCATAGAAGAATTTTCTAAGCTCCCTTCAATCGGCCCCAAATCGGCCGAGAGGTTAGTATTTTATTTGTTGGCAAATGGGGATGTAGAGCAGTTTGGCAGAGTAATGTCTGATCTTAAAAAAGATTTAGTTAAATGCTCAACTTGCAAAAATTATGCCACAGATGAACTTTGTCCAATTTGTTCAAGTAACTCTAGAAGTCCTAAGCTTATTGCAGTTGTCTCAAACCCAATGGACATTGTTGCTATTGAGCGCACCGGAATGTTTCGTGGCACATACCATATATTGCATGGGGTTATTAGCCCTATTGATGGAGTGGGGCCAGAAGACTTAGAAATTCAAAGCTTGCTAGACAGGGTTATTGTTATGGAACCAGAGGAAATAATTTTAGCAACCAACCCAAATATAGAGGGTGAGACAACATCGATTTATATTTCCAAGCAATTATTAGACGTAGGCTATAAGGGCAAAATTACTAAGCTAGCTCACGGCTTACCTATAGGCGGTGATCTTGAATACGCCGATCAACTCACTCTAAGCAGGGCGCTAGATAACAGGCAGGCTTTTTAGGGTGGGATTTTCCAAGGACATTTTGCTAATTGATTTTGAGACAACTGGGCTGAGTCTGGACGATGCTCTACCTATTCAGTTGGGCGCAGTTTTATTAGATAAAAACAGCCTTGATGAAAAAGATAGTTTTTTGAGCTTAATCAATCAAGACTTGTCCGGCATGAGCGAAGAATCTTCTAAGATACATGGAATTACTCAAAAGGATTTAAACAAAGCCCCTAGCCAACAAGATGTTATTACGGATTTCTTAGCTAAATTCGGCACTGAAGTGTATCTTGCTAGCTGGAATGAGATGTTAGATCATACGATGCTTGTAAAAATGCTTAAATCAATCAGTAAGGATATTTACGAACATGACTATCACTATATAGATATTTGGAGTGTTGCCTACATGCATTTAGTAAGGCAGGGCAGGGGTGATATCGTAAGAAGTGAACCTACATTTCAGCATTTTGGATTACCCGCCAGAAAGGTGCACGATGCGCTAGAAGATTGCAGACATACTGCAGAAGTTTTGCGAAAAGTATATAATGGTTAATAATGCTTAAACTTTACAATTCTCTTACCAATAAAAAAGAAGAATTTAAATCAATTCATCCTGGCAGGGTGGGTATGTATTCTTGCGGTCCGACCGTTTATGACAGAGTCCATATCGGAAATCTCAGAGCATTCTTGTTGCCCGATTTAGTTCAGAGAGTTTTGAGATTTTTAGAGCACAAAGATGTCGAATGGGTAATGAATATTACTGATATCGACGACAAAATGATTAATAAATCCAAAGAACAATACAAGGATTTAAATCCGGTTGCAGCACTAGAAGCGCTGGCAGATAAGTATGAAGAGCTGTTTTTAAAAGATCTTGAGAAGGTGGGCATATTAAGAGATGATATTTCTCATTTGCCAAGGGCAACAGACTTTGTGTCCCAAATGAAAGAAATCATCATAAATCTTCTGGATGAAGGTATTGCTTACAGCGAAAATGGCAGCATTTATTTTAGTGTCGATAAATACAAAAATAGGGGTAATAAATATGGAAAGCTAATAAATTTGGATTACGAATCAAAAAGTAGACTAGCAGATGATCAGGATAGTAAAACTGGGTCTGCAGATTTCGTGCTTTGGAAAGCTAAAAAGCCCAATGAGCCATATTGGGATTTTGAAATAAGTGGCGAAAATTATCCTGGACGGCCCGGCTGGCATATTGAATGTTCGGCAATGAGTACGGATTTTTTAGGTAAGCCATTCGACATACATACTGGTGGGGTGGATTTAAAATTTCCTCATCATGAAAACGAAATTGCTCAATGTGGCGGGTCTCAGGCAAATTATTATTTGCACAACGAACACATAACCATTGCAAGTGAAAAGATGGCAAAGTCTCTAGGAAACATAAAAAATATTGATGCTGTTATAGACCCGATGGCTTTTAGGTTTTTGATTATGTCGGCGCATTATAGAAGTCAAATGGACTTTAGCGAAATCGATCTTAATAATGCTCATGAAAAAATT
>JBIIKB010000031.1:0-6337 GCA_044233405.1 Candidatus Saccharimonadia bacterium
TAACCGGTTTTTACTTTAATACAGGTGAAAACAACTACTTAGAAAGGTAGGTGTTTATGGAAATA
Source organism: Candidatus Saccharimonadia bacterium (assembly GCA_044233405.1). GTDB lineage: Bacteria > Patescibacteriota > Saccharimonadia > CAILAD01 > BJGX01 > BJGX01. The sequence continues at coordinate 66 of JBIIKB010000031.1, forward strand.
GTATTTGCAATCCTTGCCCTTGCAGTTGGTGGGGGCGTTGGCTATGGTGCCAATTCTTACATTTCAAAACAAAAAGCAACAGATGCCGACAAAAAAGCCAAAAAATTATTAGATGATGCCAAAGAAGAATCTAAGAAAAAAATCTTAGAAGCTAAAGAAGAGGCAATTAAAATTGCTGATGAAGCCAAAAAAGAAGAACGCGAAAGGCGTAATAAATTAGATGCTTCCGAAAAGCGTGTGGCTGATCGCGAAACCTTGCTAGATAATAAGCTTGATCAAATTGAAAAACGTACCGAAGCACTTAATCGATCCGAAAAAGAAATCGAAGCTATTAAAGAAGAGATTCGAGCAATTCGAACTCGCCAAGAAGACAACCTAGAAAAGATTGCAAAGCTTAAAAAAGAAGATGCTCAAAAGAAGCTTATGGAAATGACCGAGCGCGATATTAAAAACGACTTAGTTGAGTATGTTGAAAAACGAAAGCGAGAGGCTAATGAAAACGCTGATGAAATCGCTAAAGATATTATGACTCAAGCCATGGAACGCTTGGCTACCGGAACTGCTACTGAGCGAACAATTAGCACCGTAGCAATTCCAAACGATGGGGATAAGGGAAAGATTATCGGAAAAGAAGGCCGAAACATCCAGACACTTGAACGCCTAGCTGGTGTTGAAGTTATTATCGACGAAAGCCCTGGTGTAATTACAATTTCTGGCTTTAATCCGATTCGCCGGCAAGTTGCTAAGCGCGCCTTGGAAGAATTAATTAAAGACGGGCGTATCCATCCGGCCAAAATCGAAGAGCAAGTTGCTAAAGCAAAAAAAGAAATCGATGAAGAAGTTAAGCGAGCCGGGGAACAGGCTGCGCGTGAAGCTAAGGTTCTTGGGTTGCCACCGGAAATTTCAAAAACTATGGGCATGCTAAAGTTCCGTACTAGCTACAGCCAGAACGTACTGCACCACTCTGTCGAAATGGCCCACTTGGCTGCAATGATTGCCGACGAGATTGGCGCCGATGTTCAAGTATCAAGAACTGCAGCATTCCTGCATGATTTGGGTAAGGCAGTTAGCCATGAAATAGAAGGCAAGCATCATCATATTACTGGCGATATGATGCGCAAGGCTGGATTCGATGAAGCCACTACTCATGCCGCCGAAGCACACCACGATGATATCGAGGCTACTACGCCAGAAGCTTTAATAGTGCGTGTTGTTGATGCACTAAGTGGTGGTCGCCCAGGAGCACGTGGAGATACCTTGGAAAATTACGTTAAGCGTATGACGGATCTTGAAAATGTCGCTAATGCATTTAGTGGAATCGAAAAGAGCTATGCCATTAGCGCCGGCCGTGAAATTCGCGTGTTCGTTAAGCCAGAAGAAATTGATGATCTTACCGCCATTAAGCTGGCTCGTGATGTTGCCACAAAGATTGAAGCATCTCTAAAATATCCAGGGACAATTAAAGTTAATGTTATTCGTGAAACTAGAGCCGAGGAGTATGCTAAGTGAGCAATAAGATTTTAGTGACGGATAGCCTATTCATAAAAGATAAGCATGTAAAAAAACTTGAAGATGCTGGCTTTGAAGTCAAAAGACTTGATCTTCCTAAGGCAACCGAAGAGGAATTAATAGGAGCTTTAAGGGGCAAGGCTGGCTACATTATAGGCGGCGTAGAAAAAGTTACAGAAAAAGTATTTGAATCTGTAAGTGATTTAAAAGCAGTAGTATTTACTGGTACTGCTGTTTATGATTTTGTTACAGGCCATAACGAAGCTACTAAAAAAGGAATCGCAATAGCAAATGCTCCTTATTTCAACGCTCATTCAGTAGCTGAATTTGGCATGTCGATGACGCTACTTATGTGTAGGGATTTGATTGGATTGGCTAGGGGTGGAAAAAAGAGTTTTGAAACAACTAATACCATGGCATCTTTAAAGGCTGGAATTTTAGGAATGGGGCATGTAGGTAGTGAATATGCAAACATGGCTAAAGGTATGGGAGTTGATAAACTTTATTATTTCAATAGAACTCGCAGAGAAGACCTTGAAGAAAAAAATGAACTAATCTATTTAGAAAAGGATGAACTCTTTAGTACCTGTGATTTGATATTTATTTCTGTAGCCGCTTCAGCGGGTAAGAAATTTATTAATGAAGATAATATCAATAGTTTAAAAAATGGCTCTATTATTATATCGATTGCAATGGAGGAGCTAATAGACATGGAGGCATTGCAAAAAAGACTTGTAGCGAGTGAATTGAAGGCTGCATTTGATGAGCCAGTACACGATGGTAGCTTAAGTAGTTTGCCAGTAGATGTTCTTTATAGCCCTAATGAATCAAGTGCATATAATACAGAACAAACCATTGAAGATACTAGCAATAGTGCCGTAGAGTCGATGATAAATATACTTAAAAATGGTGATGACAAATTTATCGTAAATACTGAATTTAGAAAGAATATTTAAAAAATGAAAATTTTATACATTGGCGACATAGTTGCAAAAATAGGTAGGCGGGCAGTTGGGCAAGTTCTGCCAAAACTAAAAGAAGAAAAGCAAATTGATTTTGTAATTGCTCAGTCTGAAAACATCAGTACCGGCAATGGCTTAACCATAAAAGCAATTAGGGAAGTTAAGGACGCCGGAGTAGATTTCTTCACTGGCGGCAACCATAGCTTTAAAAAGCCAGAGGGTGTAGATATGCTCAACGATCCAAATGAGCCAATAATTCGCCCTGCTAATTATCCAGGCAAAACCCCTGGCCGCGGCTGGAAGATAGCCGAAACTCCGTTCGGTAGAATATTAGTCATCAATTTGCTTGGCCAAACTTTTAATGGCCCTCAGCTAGACCACCCGTTAAAAGTAGTCGATGCGATACTCGAAGAAAATAAAGATGAAAAATTGGCAGCTACAATAGTGGATTTGCATGCCGATTTAACATCCGAAAAAGTAGCAATTGGCTTTTACCTGGATGGTAGAGTCAGTGGCGTGGTTGGAAGTCACATTCATGTTAGCACCGCCGATGCCAAAGTTTTGCCTGGCGGAACTGCGCATATTAGCGATGTTGGTATGACCGGACCGACCGATTCTGTGCTGGGCGTTAAAAAAGAAATAATTATTGATAAATGGCTTAACCAACTACCCAATAGGTTTGACTGGCCAACCACTGGTAATGTGCAATTTAGCTCAGTACTCATAGATGTTGGTAGCGACGGTAAGGCTAAATCAATCGAGCAGATATTAATTAATACCGAGGTTAGCTAATGATTAAGCCAGAACTAATTCAAGAAATTGCCAATAAAACTAGAATGCCCAAAAACAAGATAGAGCTTATGATGGATACAATGCTTGAAACCATAATAGATGAAGTAAAAGATGGAGAGAAGGTTCTAATAAGCGGCTTTGGAGTGTTCCACTTAACTCACAGAAAAGCACGGAATGGAATAAACCCCAATACTAAGGAAAAATTACAGATTGATGGTATGCAGGTTCCTAAGTTTCGGGCCGGTGAGCAGTTCAAGCGTGCAGTGCGCGGCAAAAAATAAGTATGTAAATATCACTACATAAGCTTTATAATGTTTCTATGGTAGGTCCTGTAGTTGACGAAAAAATACTTCAAAATTTAAGAAAGAGTAAATACAAAGTAGAAGCTTTTAATGAGATAGATGACTCGTTGAAAGGATTTGTGCTACTTAAACTTACAAGGCCATCTCGAAAAAAGATATTAAAGTCATTGGATAATGACGAAATTGTTAAGATTCTTAATACCTTGGATCCAAACAAGGCAACTGCGCTATTAAGGGATCTATCAAAAATAAGATCCAGGCATATTACAAATAGATTAGACACAGATGTAAAAGAAAAAGTTGAATTATTATTAAGCTTTAACCCTAAAACAGCCTCTGGCCTTATGAACCTAGACTATGTTTTGGCCACGCCCGGAACTCATTTTGAGGATTTATCTAGAGATATCGAGGAACACGAGAAAAACACCGGAAAATTTCCTTCTATTTTTATGATTGATAATGGAAAGCTTTTAGGAGAATTGCCTGGGCATGTTCTAGCCCTGCATAAAGGTAAAGAAAAGATAGATAAATACGTTAAAAGAGTCCCTCATATTAGATATGATAACGACGAAAAGGATGTAATAAATTCATTTTTAAAGCACCCTCATGATAAAGTCGTCGTCTTGGACGAAAACGAGGATATTATTGGTGTAATTCATTCAGACGATTTATTAGCCTTGTTAGATAAAAGAAGATCTAGTGATCTTTATGGGCTTGCAGGGGTAAACAAAGAAGAGGATGCAACCGATGGGTTGTTTACGAAAGTACGATTTCGATGGTTATGGCTAATAATAAACTTAGGTACCGCATTTTTGGCTGCATCTGTTGTTGGAATGTTCGAAGATACAATAAGTAAGTTCACACTCCTCGCTGTATATATGCCTATTGTCGCCGGTATGGGTGGTAATGCTGCGACTCAAACTTTGGCTGTAACTGTTCGCGGAATTGTAATGCAAGAAATTAGCCTTAAAAATTCAGTTAAGTATATAGCTAGAGAAATCGGTGCAGGTGTCATTAACGGCGCCATTAACGGTATTTTGGTGGCTGCTGTGGCTGTATTTATAAACAAAAATCCAATGCTTGGATTGGTTTTAGCTATCGCTATGGTATGTAACTTATTTATTGCCGCTTTTGCTGGTGCATTGATTCCACTTATCATGAAAAAGCTCGGAAAAGATCCAGCTACTTCTGCGACAATATTTATTACCACCTGTACTGATGTTGGCGGTTTTTTTGTATTTTTAAGTCTAGCGCAAGCATTATTAAAATAAGCTATGAAAGAAGAACTAACTAAAACAGACAAAAAAAACGAATCGACGGAATCGGGGAATAAAACAAAAGACAATAATAAAAAAAGCAAACCTATTTATAAGAAGGCTTGGTTTTGGTCGATAGTACTTATATCTGTCTTGGCAATTATTCTATCTATTTTTGCTGTTGTTTATTTTGGAGCCCAATCAAGAAATAAGCAGATTATATCCAAGGGATGGTTTGAAATAGCAGAAAAGAATAAGGCATTATCTCAGCTTGCTGAAAAAATTGAAAATCAAGAAACTTATGATTCATATAACTCTGAACTTAAAAAATTATCTGTCTTGGTGGATGAAAGTAAATTTGCGACTCAAAAACTTCAATATAAACAGATTGATGCTAAAAAGTATGACAATTTTATAAATGAATACCAAAAATATATAAACCAATCAGCCTTTTATGCAGATAAAATAAAAGAATACACTGAGTCAGATAAAGAAAAGCTAAAAGTTTTGTCAGAAACATCCAAGACAGCAGCAGCTGAGCTTAAAAATGAAGCAAAATATTTGAAAGACGAAATGCCTAGTTCGGCCTTTAGTATCCAAGACATTTTATTTGAGGCCAATAAAGTAATACTGACGAGTGAACTAAGCACTAAAGCCAAGTTACTTGCCGAGCAGGCCACCACTGCCAAAGACGCCTTAGATAAAAAGGCTGCAGAAAATACGGCCGGGAATTTCTTGAATGCATATTTAGCCGGAAACGCACCTTTGATGCGTCAATATATGGCTGAGGCTTATCAAAAGGAATATGATTTTAATCAGCTTAGTCCGGAATCAAGAGCTACTACCTATCCAGCAAGTTTTAGAATACTTAATAATCAAAAATTAGAAGAAGGTAAATTTAAAGTTCAAGCAAACGTATTATTTAAGTTTAGGGACGGCTCAAGTCAATACATAGTTGGGTACGAAATGAATGTTATTTACGATACTAATCAATCGAAGTGGCTCATTAACAGCACCAAAGAAGGAAGTAGTTTTTAAATTATATTAATTCAAAAAAAGACCGAATAATTCGGTCTTTTTTAATGGGGCGAGTGATGGGTTTCGAACCCACGGCCTTCAGAGCCACAATCTGACGCTCTAACCAACTGAGCTACACCCGCCATATCAAAATATTAATTTTTTTATGGTACCCCCGGCAGGATTCGAACCTACGACCCACAGTTTAGAAAACTGTTGCTCTATCCAACTGAGCTACGGGGGCTAACAATTAATATTATAGCCTGCCTTATAAAATAAATTAATCCCGGCAGGCGGGATTTAATTGTATGGAGCGGGTAGCGGGAATCAAACCCGCATCACCTGCTTGGAAGGCAGGAGTAATAATCATTATACGATACCCGCATACAGAAAGGACGCACAAAGTGCGCCAGCTTTCTGGATCAAATTGAAAT
>JBIIKB010000032.1:0-6266 GCA_044233405.1 Candidatus Saccharimonadia bacterium
GCAACTCTTAAGGGGCTAATAAATTCTAGCGATGTGCCTGTGACTGCGCGGGGGTTTGAATGGGGCACCTCACCTTCCTATGGAAACTCCGCCCCGCTAAATGGCGCTAGCTTGCCGGTAAAATTCAACAGCCAATGGCCAAGTGCATTTGCTCCTGACTCAATAGCTGTAAAGAACGATGGAGGCTATGCCATTTTAAGCACTCAGCTTAACAAAGTGCTGGTTTTTGATGCATTGGGCAATCAAACTGCCGAGCTGGGAGGCACACAGGGCCTTGGCAATTACGAATTCAATTCGCCACGAGCTTTGGCCTATGACAGCTCGGGTGATTTGTATATTGCAGACACACAAAATTCAAGAATTCAAAAATACTCTTCAAATTTAGCCTATAGCCAGACCATTAGTGATCCAGCGATACAGAAGCCGACTGCTCTACAGATAGATTCTTCTAATAACTTATACGTATTGGATGAGGCTTTGCAAAAAGTATTTAAGCTAGATAATTCATTCAACATTGTGGCGACTATTGGCGAGAGCTTATTAGATCAACCAAGCAGTATGGCCATCGATCAATCTGGAAATGTTTTCGTCTCTCAATTGGATGGAACTAAAAAATTCGACTCTTTTGGAAATTATATACAAACATTTGGTAGTGAATTATATAATTCCGTTGCTATTGGAGCTAGTGGGGAGATATATTCTCTAAAAGATGATTACATAAAAATATATTCTAACGATGGTCAGTTTTTAAACCAGTTTGGTGGTAACGGAAATGCCATAGCTCAATTCAATAACGCCAAGGCTTTGAATATTAACAGTAATAATCTTTTTGTTGCCGACACAGATAACTTGAGGGTTCAAAAATTTATAAACCAAGCGTCACTACCGCTTGGAAACTTTGAACAAAACATAAGTGGACTAAATTGCAGCACAACTTATCACTTTAGAGCGTATGCCACCAACGAAGATGGCACATCTTACGGTAATGACCAAAGCTTTAGTACCCTACCGTGCGGGGTTTCAGCTCAAGCTCTGACAATTCAAACTAACGACCCGACAGGAGTTGGCAGCTTTACAGCAACGCTTAATGGTGAAGTTACTGCCTCAACCTCTGCCATAACTCGCAGAGGCTTCGAGTGGGGAACTTCTGCTAGCTTTGGTAATTATATAGCCGGCATTGCTGCCGAATCTAGCCGTAAGCTTTATCCGGACACTACAGGCTGGCCCACGGCAAGCAACCTGCCAACTGGTATTGCAGTAGATAGTAATTCCCAAAAAGTTTACGTCTCTGACCCTGCAGGTAACCAAATTAGAGTTTTTAATTTCTCTGGAGCCTTGATAGGAACATACAGCCCTGGAACCCTTAGTGGACCAAACGGATTGGCCGTGGACAATGCCGGCAGGATCTATATCGCAGATAGTGGCAACGACAGGATACTTGTTGTTAACTCCGATCTTTCTACTATTGCCGGATCTATGGGTGGGCCTGGAGTCAACCCTGAAAACTTAAATAATCCAAATGGTGTCGCACTTGATACTTTTGGAAATGTTTATGTAGCCGACAGCGGTAATGACAAAATAAAGCGTTATGACACATCTTTTAGCTATGATGCTAGTGGGAGCTTTGGCTCCACGGGCGGTGGTGGCACAGGACAGTTTAATAATCCTTTAGGCATTGCCATAGACCAGACAGGCAGCAACAAAATACTAGTTGCAGACACTGGCAATAATCGCTACCAAGTGTTTGAACAAACATACTCGGCAGGGCCACCCATATCTATAACGCCTATTGCTACCCCCTCATTGATTGTTGATGGTAGTGTTTCGGGCACACCTTTCAATTCACCTTCATCTGTTGCGGTCGATGTAAACAACAATGTTTATGTTGCCGACACCGGAAATCATTTAATAGGAATCTACAATTCTTCTGGCGCACACTTATCGTCTTACGGGTCAATAGCAAACTTTAATTCTCCTTTTGGTGTAGCAACCTATACTGAGCCAAGCTCAAATCCAGTCAACAATAATTCAATGGTTTTTGTAACAGATCAAAATAATTCTGAAGTAGAGAAATTTTTAACTCAAGTAGAATTTTCAGCTACAAATTACAGCAACACACTGGATTATTTAAGTTGCGGCACGACCTACTACTACCGTGCCACCGCCACCAACTCAGACGGTAATTACCTAGGAGCTACCAAAAGTTTCACGACCAACCCTTGCAATACCAACGTAACTGCAACCACACTACCGCCAACCAATATTTCTGGTACGTTCGGTACTCTTAATGGCAACATTACCTCGGTTGGTCCAGATCCATTATTAGTAATTCAGGGATTTGAATGGGGCTCCTCAACGGCGTATGGTAATCTGCTAAACAACCAAAATGGCGGATCGCAAAACGACGCTAACTATCTAGATCTAGCCACACAATGGAGCTCGACACTTAACACGCCACTAGATGTAGCCTCTGATGAATTTGGGAATGTTTATGTTTCGGATTATGCCAACAATAAAGTCAAAAAATACAATAACAATGGAGGTCTAGTTACATCCTGGAATGTTAATCAGCCCAAGGGTATAACCAGTCGCCCAGGCACTATCTGGGTAGTTGGTTCGGCAGGAATATCTAAATTCCAGTCTGATGGAACTTTCTTGGCTGATTTTTCGGCAGGTATAGGAGCTACAGATGTTGCTGCCGATATAGCTGGCAATATGTTCGCAACGTTCTCGGAAGGCTTTGTATTAAAAATGGATTCAGCGGGCAACCCACTAGATATTTGGGGCTACTATTCTTCGAATAGCAACGAAAATCTGGGCTATTTCCCTACTGGTATCGAAGTGAAAGACTATGGTTCAGGCAACGGGGTTATTTACGTTGCCGATACCACAAAAAATAGAATCGCTAAATATTCTTTCCCAACCGGCAATTTTGGCGGCTCAATAGGCAGCTTTGGCTCAGAAAAAGGTAATTTAATACTCCCAGGATTTATCTCGTTAAATCAAACCAATGAAGATGTTTTCGTAACCGACTCGACTGGTTCTGTAAGTAAATTTGATGCGGTTGGTACTCAAACATACTATAAAAGCAACGTAGTAAATTTAAGCTACGGGAGTGGTATAAACTCTATTTTGAGTGGTGTGGCTGTCGATCCGGCCGGCAATTTGTTTATCACTAGCACAACTGATAATTTAGTTAAAAAATTCTACCAAAGAAATACAGCAGCCGCTTTGGGCAATTACTCTAGAGTTCTGGGGCAACTCAACTGTGGCTCAACCTATTATTACCGTGCTTATGCTAGCAATGGAACAACAAACTACTTCGGTGCTGGACAATCCTTAACTACCACTGCATGCAATCTTATTCCCAGTATATCCAATCCTATTCCATTTGGCAGCATACCAATTGGAATCTTTACAAACCCCCAAACGACTGGAGCTGCCAGCGCAATTGGGCCCGATGGGCAACTAATTACACCAGGAGGAGGCCGAACTGGCGGCGTGGCTTCAGCTATCAATAATGCGCTTCAAGGAATTTTAAACATCACCAAGCGTGTGCCGCGAGAAGTCGCCGAAGCTATTCCATTTTTACTTATTCTTTTAATTCTATTCTTTGCTTTAATATATGCCGTTCAGTCCTATAGGGAGCTAAAAAGCGCCGAACGCTATAACGCATTAATTGAAAAATATAATAACCTGCAATTTGGAAGCAAAAACTTTATTTCGCTTACTAATCACTACCTAAATACGCCGATTAGTATCATGCAACTTAGTGCTGACCTTTTGGTTACAAACGGAATAATCAATAAAGCGAAATCACAACAAATAACCGAAATAATACATGGCATTACTAATTCGGTGCACCAGCTTTTGGAAAAAAACACCAAAACCACCGAGAGATTCATATCAGAAATTAGCCCCGAGCTATTACAAAAGAAGGTACAAAAAGCCAGCTTTAATCCGCTCGCCTGGATACCAGTCATTATCGCGGGTGGACTAGTGCTAATCGCCAACTTGTTATTTTTGAGAGCTGATGTGTTCCAGTTTAGCTTTACTTCTCTAATTGTTCAGGTGGGTCTGTTTATACTTAGTGCTCTATTTATTATTTTGGCCTGGAGAAGTCTAAATAGAAACCGAGAAATTAGCAGACAAAGAATTGTAACTTTGCAAAAAGAAAAAGAACTTTCGGAATATAAAATAAACTTCATAAATGAAGCCTCAAAATCAATTGACAAAAACATCGATAAATTAAAAGCTATTTCTAATGAACTTAGCAATCAAGAAGAAGCTAAATCTTTCATAAGGGGTGTTGGAATGCTATCAAGTGTGCAAAAATCCTTCGAACTGCTTAAAAAATTCTCAGCCTTTAGCCCAACTGGAGCTATAGATGAAGACGATGTTAACTCGGTTCTTAATAAGATATTAGAGCGCCAATCAGATATTATGGCTAGAAAAAATATTAAAATTAAAATTAATGTTGCAAAAGAACTCAATATGCGACTAGATAAGTCAGCACTGATATTGCTTCTAGGCTCAACTATCAATAACGCCGTAAAATTCAGTAAAAATAACAGCACGATTTTTGTAACTATTGAAAACAAATTCGCAGGAACCAAAATATCTGTTAAAGACCAGGGTATTGGTATTCCTAAAGATAAGATTGACCAGCTAATGATGCCTTTTACAAGAGCTTCAGATGCTATGCAATACGATTATGAGGGCCTAGGAATTGGATTGTACCTAGACAGAATTATTATTGAGCAAGTTGGTGGTTCTATTAAAATTGGCTCCGAGCTTGGCAAGGGAACAACGATAGAATTCAATGTGCCTAGAGCAGTCAACAAGCATGAGTCCGAGATAACATCGCCAGTTAGACCAAAACAGTCGCCGGCAACTACATAAAAAACCCCGGCAAAAAGCCAGGGTTTTTAGAACTGATCAAGATAAATTGCCCCCTCTTCACGGAGCTGATTTATTGACTCGATCCAGTCGGTCATCATCGCAGAATAGCGATCAGTCTTGGACTCAAGATGCATGTAACTCTCAGGGTAAATTAGTTCTCCCACTACACCAACAATAACTCTGCGCCGCAAAAATCCCCTCCTGACGACGTTATCACCTTTAGAACATCCAACCAAAGCGATTGGAAGGATTGGACAGCCGGACAAAAAGGCAACCTTAGATGCGCCGTACTTGGCATCTTCAACAGTAGATGTACCTACCCTGCTACCCTCTGGGAAAATGATTGCTGGAACACCACGTTTGAGCGCTCTAACCACGACCGGAATGAGCTCCTGCGGCGTATATGAAGCCATCTGAAGCGCTTTTATTCTTTCGGGCGAGTTCTTACTCTCGTTGCCATCAACATTGGGCCTAAAGACCGGTACGGCGCCCATTCTTTGGTTGATCCAGGCAAGGGCTGGGTAAACACAAAACTGCGGCTTACAAACCCAGATTAGACCTCTTCTAAACATTCCGATAAATGGAATGTCCCAAACTTGACCATGGTTAGCAGCAATCACAAAGGCCTTAGTCTCACCCACCCTACTATTTCCATTTCTGGAGTAGTAGCTTGGCTTGTAAGTGTAGCCACCTGGCTGAGGAATTCGTTCATTGTGGTAAAGCACTGGCTTAATAAAAAAACTCGAAAGAAAAGCCACGGCTCCGCGAAAGAAAATGTAGCCAGTTGGATACGTAACTCCAGTTGCTGAGGCCAATCTTGCCTTACGCTTGGCTTCGTCTTTACTGCTTAGTTGCTGCATGCATCTCCTTAAGCTGCAAGGTACAGGCCCAAATTCTAACAGGTTATGCTGGATTATTAAAGCATAAGTTATATATTATGTTGTTATAAATACAATAATAATGAACACAAAAAAAGACCATTCTATCTTATGGTCTTCTTTTGGTGGAGCTGGCGGGAATTGCACCCACGTCCGCTAAACTTTCCAATATGACTTCTACGAGCGTAGCTAATCTTATAAGTTTTACAAATTTAGTGCCCTATAGACTAGCGCAATAAGCCCTAAACTTGCTCGCTATAAAAGACTTGATTAGAACCTAGCAAGAAGTTCTACTGCAATCTGATAAATTACACCGAATTCCTTCTATCAGATATTGAAGGCTCGATGGCTAGTGCAAATTAAGCAAAAGCTGGTGCGTAGGCTGGTGCCTTTACGGCATTAACCAAACGCTCTACAAATGATTTTGCATTTGTTAAAGATGGAAACAGCTGACGTGTATTTCCAAACCGACTCGCAATCATATTT
>JBIIKB010000105.1:0-5941 GCA_044233405.1 Candidatus Saccharimonadia bacterium
TTATCGGAAGGGAGCTTAGCTACGATGAATTCCAGCAGTATCTGGGAGAAATTGTGCCGAGCTTTGCAGAAGGTAATTACCTGGTGGCAGCCCGTCTCCAAGGTAAGAAGCTTCGCTTTATCATTGTGGGGGAAATCCTCCCACATCGCAGTCTCTGAGCTTTTGGAGGGCCGATGAGACACCGCAGGGGTAGTGGTAAGGTAGAAAAGGAGGAAACCGACAAGTGGGAGAAGATCCTGGCCGAAGAAGGCCTTGCATCACTCCCGGATTCGGTGGAATCCGACGACGAGCCGGCACCGACCGAGTTCGAGGAGACTTCTGAGGTCGCTCAGGACCAGCCTCCCGAGGCTGTCATTGATGCGGACGAAGATGATCTCCCAACATATGGCGAAGCCTATGTTGATGAAGACGACGAAGAGGATGAGATCACAAGCATCCTCAAGACTCGTGCTGATATCAACATTGTCGAGCTCGACACCACTAAAGAGTAGCTTTGGAATATAGGGTCAGTACAACGACGTACTGGCCCTTTTTTATTATCTAAAACTAAGAAAATCTGTGTTGATTAACAAAAAGTATAAATAAACTAACAGATATAAAATAATAAAATTTATTAAAATTATAAAATAATTGCCAAAAAGTGTTGACAAAAAATATAATCTATGATATCATACTTCACGTTGTCAGAGAGTGTTAAAGCTCACTGACATAAATTCGCACCGTAACAACGCCGGCGCCACCGGCCCGAGTCACCAAAAGGAGGTGATTTGTATGAGGAGAGATCCTCGAATCCCTGACCGCCCCCAGAAGTTCCGAAAGGACATCTGGCTGGTCGAAGTCAAGGAGACTGGAGAACCCATTGTGGTGCTGAACAAGACGTTCATGGAGCTCAACACTCTCATGAATGAGGAGTTCGGTATCAACGGTTGGGAAATCCATGACCGGGAATCGACCGGCATGCTGACCGCCCTGGCGGGTTAGTATGGCTTCGGGGCCTATGGAGAAGGAAGGCCTGGCAACAGAAGAATCGCTTCGGCGATTCACTCCTTTCGCGGTCAGGTAAAAAGACTTTAAAACCAAGCCAGCGAGATGTGGCTTTCAAGTGCTACGGCACAGCTCGAAGAGGCACCTAAGGTGTACTCGGGGCCTGTTATAGAAAAGGCCTGGCAACACAAGCAACATTATTGTTGCATCTCGGTCTGGGGTTTTAACCCTGGATCAGGAAAGTCCGAGGATGTGTGTCCTCGCTGATGAGTCCAAAAGGACGAAACTTGCTTCAAACAAAACTTTCCCCGCGCTGGCAATTTTAATACGCCTTTATAGCGCATGTGTGGAAAGGTATGTAGTTAGCACCATCAGAGCACATTTACACCTGGAAGTCTCGTACTTCCAGCATAGAATCTAATTAGTAGGTTTTATGCCGGAAGTACGCTTCCAACAACCGCTGATTGATGCCCACAGAGGGTGTGCTCCAGGCTTTGCCTGAGGCTCAATGTGAGTGACCATCCACTTAGTGTGGGTGAGGAACCGTTGAGTGCCAAGAATTTAGGCCACAGGGAAAAAAATCGCGTCTGTGGAAAGCCGAGAGGCCCAGACGTGAGGCGACAGCCCCATCAATCTTAATGAGGTCTTCTTTTTGCTTGTCGCCGCTCCCTCGGGTGGAACCGAGGGTGAAAAAAGCAGAAGACCTAGCTCGCAAAGGGGTTGAGATCCAGTTTGGAGCAGATGATGCTCAGCTGTTGATCTCCCCCTTGAGTCGCCGGCGCAATTTGCGCCACCTCCGCGGATTTTCCGCGGGGTCTCAACCAGAATGTTTGATTCTCGAACCTTGTGGCTGGGAGTAATCCTAGAACCTTGAATCATATTTGCCTTAGCGAAGCTTTTAGGGCCAAAATTATTTTGACTCTGCAAGCTTCGTTTCGGCGAAGTTCGATAAGGGGCCTTGGTTCGGCCCCGCCCTTTGTTGAAGCCGGATGGACCGGCGGAGAAGGCAATTCATCTTTAAGGAGGTGAATATGAAGATTCTGAACCTCACCCCGCACGAGGTGAAGGTGGTCGATGGTGATGGTAACGTCACCCTCTCGATCCCTTCCAGCGGGGTGGCTCGGGCGACCCAGACCGATGAGGTCGTTGGGTCCCTGGAGTTGGAAGGCCAGACCGTCACCGTGGTTTCCACGGTGTTCGGCGAGGTTACCGACTTGCCTGAGCCGACCGAAGGGGTGCGCATCGTGGTCTCTGTGATCACGGCAAATGCGGCCCGCGCCCAAGGGCGCGCAACGGATGACTTGCTCTTGACGAGCGGTCCGGTGCGTGACTCAGAGGGGCGTATCATCGGCTGCACCCGTTTCGCGCGGGTGTAAGTGATGGCTCTCGGTCATTTACCTCTGCCCGGAGGTAAAACACTATCGTGAGATAGTGGGTTATGCTTTCCTCTCCGCGTCAAGCAGGAGAGGAGGCGATGTAAGTCGCACTACGGTGCGCTATCGTCTTCCACGCATAGCTAGGGTATCGGGTGTTTGGGATTTATCCCTTGTTCCCGTTGAGAAGGAATCTCTCCAATGAAAGGGCCTAACCAGCCCCGTTTTGAAGAGTGAGCCTGAAAACCGCACGCGCGGATCCTTCGGGATCTGCGCGATCCCACCAAAGTTTATGAATATTCGTAGGTTTTGGTGGGAAGTTACCAAATTGGTAGCGCCCAGCACCCTGGAGGTGAATAAATGTTCACAGCAATTTTTGGAATTTGTTCTTTGTGGTCAGACAAGCACGCATTCGAGTCCGTCAGGTTCTTCGCCATGCGCGAGGATGCCTTGGCGTTCGCGGAGGAGTTTGCCGCTGCCGCCACCTCGCCGTACCCTCCAGCTGAGGCTGGTGAGGAAGGTGAGACTGGGTGGTATGTAAGATTGTTCGAAGTGCTCGACGGAAGTGAGTACGGGGACGGGTGGATCTGCGACAAGCAGGGAAATCCGGTAGATCCGTTTTACTCGGCCGAAGAGCCTTACCAGAAAGGATAGTTTTTTTAGCCACCCGAAAGGGTGGCAACACTACGGGGCCGATCGGTTTCGACACGGAGAAATGCAGAGACATTTTGCAACCCGAGTTGCTCAGACTCGTAAAACGGGGCACAGGAATAATCGCCGCCTGAAAAAAACGCGAACTGGAACTGCACCTAGTGTAGGATACCGGGGCTTAGTCACTTAGCCTGGCAACAGAAAAGGGACTGACGGTAGCAAAGACTACTGACCTATCTGGAAAGACAGATTGACCTCAGCGAAAGTGCTGGCTGCTGGCCGAAAGGTACAGGCGACCCGTCGCCCTGACTGCAGATGAGTCAAAATACCGGGAATGGTTGTAGCGAAGTGCTTATGCGCTTCGTGGACGGGGGTTCGATTCCCCCCGGCTCCACTGGAAGGCTCAGCTTCCAATGGTAGGGTGTGTTTCCACCCTTATGAAGGTGTATTGTGCGAGGCTAGAGGCCAAACACAGTCAGTCATTAAATTGGCAGCCTCCTGGTAGAAGGGGACCAACTTCTCCCCCGAAGCCTAAATCATAAAATCTTGGTGAGTTGAGCGCAATCCCAAGAAGAAACCACAATCCCTACAAGCTCCGGCTTGTGGGGACCCACCAAAGTTTATTTATTAAAGTAAGTTTTGGTGGGGAAACTCCCCACAGGTGCGCATACCTGTACACCCCGGAGGTGAAATTATGCGAACCATCCTAAAGATGCTGGCCGTGGCCGTTGTCGCACTGATCCTCGGTGCGTCTACGACGGGCTGTGGAAACAGTCCCGAGACTCTGGCGGACGCGTTCGCTTGCTCCAAGGATGTTGAGGTCTCCGACCCGGCAGATCTGGACCAGATCGCGGCCACGACGTTCCCGAAGTGGTACGTCTCGAACTCGAGGCAATTCACGTCAGGGAACGACGAGTTCGTCACGGAGTGGCGCAGGATCATCCTGCTTCGCTCGGGCTTGTCAGAGCCCGTACGTGTCGGTTCGACGCTCAAAGTTCCCGCTCGTTGCCCCAAGGACACCGAGTCAAAGGGTACCGGCGACAGCTGAGCCACCTTACGAGCATCGCACTCATAAAAATGCGCGTAATACTTCGGGGAAGCACCGAGGGGCTGGAGACAACCGGCCGACATCAAACACCACGCGCTTCTAGCTCAACGGTAGAGCAACGGACTTTTAATCCGTAGGTTCTGGGTTCGAATCCCAGGGGGCGCACAACACCCACAAGCTCCGGCTTGTGGGACCACCAAAGTTTATTTAATAAAGTAGGTTTTGGTGGACTGCTATTGCCCGATAGTGGTTGAACCCTGAAAAGGGAGGAAATGTGAATATTTATAGGCACCTTAAAAAAGCAGATGTTAAAAAGTTTTTGCTGCAGTCAAATTGCAGTTACAACACTTTTGCACTTAGCTGGAATCGTCTGACAGATGACCTCGATGAGTTTTATGAGTTCGAGATTTCCTTCGGGAAAATGAACGAAGTTGTTATTGAGTTCAAGGAACGATACGGTCCTAATGATAGGGCTACTTGGACTTCAGACTACGAAGTTGATCCTGAATACGGAGACATTCCGTCTCTGAATGAACTTTATGACTGGTTGGTCGCCCGACCAGATCGATTTTACGGAGTCGGATTTTACTTCGAGGAGTGGTATGAAGAAGAAGGCTGGGATTGGTTCCTCAAGGACTAATTTTTATCGAGTACCCACTCGCTAACTGGGCTTGCGCTTCTAGCTCAACGGTAGAGCATCGGACTTTTAATCCGCAGGTTCTGGGTTCGAATCCCAGGGGGCGCACAACACCCACAAGCTTCGGCTTGTGGGACCACCAAAGTTTATTTAATAAAGTAAGTTTTGGTGGGGAAATTCCCCACAGGTGCGCACCTGAACCACTGGAGGTGGAATATGCGTAGGCTTATCGCCTTTTTTCTTTTTTCCATCATGGCCATGATGACGTCTTGCATCTTCGATGATGCAGATTTCTCGGCCTACACCTGCACCGTGGAGGTGCAGTTTGGCATGGCTGATAGCAGCACTCAGTACGCCTTTGGCGAAGTGCAGTTTGTTAACAGCTTGTATCCCTTTGCCTATCAGCAGGCATCTGAGGCCGACCTCCGTAACTGGAGCGAGACCTTTTGGGGTGCAAACACCGGCCTGCGGATCGAGCAGGAGACGTACCGGGTTGATGGTGTTATCACTGGCTCGGCCTACAAGGCCAACCAGGATAGCTATCAGCTGCCGGTGCCCTGCGAGTAGGGTCTTTTCGAGTGCCCCCTCGTTAAACAGGGCTCGCGCTTCTAGCTCAACGGTAGAGCAACGGACTTTTAATCCGAAGGTTCTGGGTTCGAATCCCAGAGGGCGCACAATACCCACAAGCTTCGGCTTGTGGGACCACCAAAGTTTATTTAACAAAGTAGGTTTTGGTGGGGAATTACCAAATCGGTATCACCCAGCACCTTGGAGGTGAATATGTACATCGTAATTTATGGGATTGCCACAATGAACTCCCTGCCTGACCCTAGGTGGTTTAGGGTTTTCTCACTTGAGGAGGACGCGATTAAGTTCGCAAAGGAAGATACCACACTCGATTCGTTGTGTCCGCCACCGGAGGATGGCTATATTTCAGAGAACGGCTACTATTATCGTGTTTATGAGATTGCAGAAGGAGCTGAGTACTATTTGAAGCTTGAAAAAGTTTACGATAAAAATGGCAATGAACTTAAGTTGGTTTACGATTTCTTTGAACTCTATTAGGAGTTCGGGGCCCTGGAGAGAGGCCTGGCGACAGAAGTTACTAGCTAACACTCCCACGCGCCTCTAGCTCAACGGTAGAGCATCGGACTTTTAATCCGCAGCTTCTGGGTTCGAATCCCAGGGGGCGCACAATACCCACAAGCTCCGGCTTGTGGGACCACCAAAGTTTATTTAATAAAGTAG
>JBIIKB010000092.1:0-2571 GCA_044233405.1 Candidatus Saccharimonadia bacterium
GTCGAAGATGCCCTCTCTTACTACAAAGGCCTAAAGCTTGGCGAGCAACAACAAAAAATTGCTAACCAAATCACAAAAGAAGTTCTAGCTCGCCTAACATTTTTAAATGATGTTGGTTTAAGCTACCTAAGTCTTGATCGAAGCGCTAATACGTTGGCGGGTGGTGAGGCCCAGCGAATCCGTTTGGCTACCCAAATTGGTTCAAGCTTGATGGGTGTTTTGTATATCCTCGATGAACCTTCGATTGGTTTGCACCAGCGCGATAATGACAGATTAATTTCTACTCTTATGCGACTAAAGGCGCTAGGCAATACAGTTATCGTTGTGGAGCACGACGAAGACACAATTCGTATGGCAGACTATGTAATAGACATTGGCCCAGCCGCAGGTGAGCATGGTGGTAAAGTTGTGGCTGCAGGTACCCCTGCCGAAGTTGCCAAAGTAAAAGAATCTTTAACAGGTCAATACCTAAGTGGTGCTAAAAAAATTGAAGTTCCAAAAGAGCGGCGCAAATCAAATGGCAAGTCGCTTAAAATAATTGGTGCAACCGAGCATAATCTCAAGGACGTAACTGCCGAGATACCTTTAGGAATTATGACTGTCGTTTCTGGTGTATCGGGCTCTGGTAAAAGCTCACTCATAAACGATATTTTGGCGCGCCGATTGAGCCAAGAATACCACCGCAGTCAAGAGCCAGCTGGTAAATGCAAGGCAATTGAAGGAACTGAAAATTTAGATAAAGTTATCGATATCGACCAAAGCCCAATTGGCCGAACACCACGTAGTAACCCAGCAACTTATACCGGAGCATTTAATGATATTCGTGAACTGTTTGCGATGACGTCCGAAGCAAAAATCAGAGGCTATAGTGCTGGACGATTTAGCTTTAATGTAAAAGGTGGGCGTTGCGAAAATTGTCGGGGAGATGGAATTATAAAAATCGAAATGCACTTCTTACCAGATGTTTATGTGACCTGCGATGTCTGTAAGGGTAAACGCTACAATCGTGAGGCTTTAGAAATTGTCTATAAAGGCAAAAACATTTCTGATGTTCTTGAAATGACGGTTGAGGAGGCTTGTGACTTTTTTGGAAATATACCGAGCATTAGTCGAAAGCTTGAAACCTTAAAGAGTGTTGGGCTTGGCTACATTAAGCTCGGTCAGCCCGCCACTACTCTTTCAGGTGGTGAAGCCCAGCGAATTAAGCTTGCATCTGAGCTTAGCAGACGTGCAACCGGCAGAACGTTATATATTCTAGATGAGCCAACAACCGGTCTTCATTTTGAAGATGTTAAAAAGCTTTTAGAAGTTTTAGATGCGTTAGTGGCTATGGGTAATTCGGTACTTATTATTGAACATAACTTGGATGTTATTAAGAGTGCAGACTGGATAATCGATCTAGGTCCCGAAGGCGGAAGCAAGGGTGGAACCATATTGGGCTCTGGCACTCCTGAGCAAATAGCTCAAATAAAAGATTCTCATACTGGTAAATATCTTAAGAAACTTCTTAAATAATAATTGCACTAAATCTGTAAAAACCTTATGATTAGAGTACAAATAAATAAGGTGAGTTTAGATTGCCAAACAAAATTTTTAATATAATCAAACTAGCTCTTGGCGCAATTTTTGCGTTAGCATTTTTGTTTGTGTTTTCTCCGTCAGCACAGGCTACAGTTTATAATGTAACCCCGACTAGTGCATGCTCATTAAACGACGCAATAATTGCTGCAGGAAACCCAGCAGGGTACGGTAGCTGCCCAGCGGGCGGGCCATCAAATACAATCAATGTAGGCGCCGGAGAATACTTTATTATTGGTAGCCTCCCAGACATAAATTATGATGGTGATCTTTCGATAGTTGGCGAAAACCCTACAACCACAATACTAGATGGTAACGCCTCTAATGCTGGATTAAGAATTGACCCACCTTCGGATAACAATAACTACTCAATCAGCAATTTGACCTTTAGAAACTTTGTAGCACTTGTAAGTGGACCTTCTGATTATCGTACAGCGCTTGCTTCTTATAGGGGCAATATGAATGTGAATAATATAATAGTGCGCAACAATCAGTGCTCTAACCCAAATATTACCGTCTGTGTGCTTTTTGGAAATAGGGGTAATGCTGATACTATTTTTAATTTAACAAACAGCTCTTTTTACTACAATTTTGGGGCTTTTCTATTTGCTCAAGGCACATTTTCGTCAGTAAATAATGGTGATATCACTCTAAATATGATCAATAATACACTCAGCAATAATAACGCTGCGGCCTTTAACATTACAAATATCTCGCCTGGAGCTACGGTCGTGGCAAATGTAATCAACAATACAATCGCTAATAATTCTGGTATTGGTTTTGATGGCATAATGGTATTAAATTTGAATGATCCGACTGTAACTACTTACCCTGTGACAGTCAATTTAAAAAATAATATTTTTTATGCAAACAATGTTGATGTTGGCGGCGGTACTTGTCCAGTAACATTAAAGCCTGGCGACACAATTACTTCGCAGGGTGGTAATCTGTCTAGCGATTCTTCTTGCTTGCCTTATTTTATAGGTAGCGATA
>JBIIKB010000069.1:0-3290 GCA_044233405.1 Candidatus Saccharimonadia bacterium
TTTCTTCTGGTTCACCATCTACAGACCAAAGAGGAGTTACAAGGCCTCAGGGCGGAGCATATGATAGTGGTTCCTACGAATACAACGGCCCAGGAGTACCTAGCGGAGGTACACCATATCCACCAGCCGGCTATTTGGTGGGTACCGGCAGAGATCTTCGTTGGATTTTAATTGCTTCAGCATTTCTTATAGCATCAGGCTCTATATTTGCATACAAAAGCTTTCATCAAAGCAGGCAAACCAAAAAAACCCACCAAAAATCCTAGCATTATGTATAATTGATTTATGGAAAAAAGAGCCAGCGCTTTAAATGATAAGGGTTTATCAGATGGCGAGCACGTAATTTACGTTATGAGCCGCGATCAGAGGGTGCAAGATAATCATGCCTTAGTTCGTGCTATGGAAATATCAAAAGAAGCAAGCCTGCCTCTGGTCGTTGCTTTTAATGTCTTATCAAAGACCGGCGATAGGTCTAAAGAACATTATCAGTTTATGTACAGTGGGCTAAAAGAAGTTCAGCTAGAGCTTGAAAAATTAAATATTGGATTCGTATTATTTTTCGAAGACAATAAAGAATCATTACTAAAAGAAATAAATAAATTAAATCCAGCTGCGGTCGTTTTTGATTTTAGCCCTTTAAACGGGCCAAAAGAACAAAAAAGCTTCATTGCAAAAAATGCTGAATATAAAGTCGAAGTAGTTGACGCTCATAACATAATACCAACCTGGGTAGCTTCAGATAAAGAAGAGTTTGCAGCCCATACATTTAGGGGTAAGGTGCATAAGCTTCTGGAGGAATGGCTAGTTGAGCCACCAAAAATTATTAAGCAACCTAGTAAATCAACCAGCAAAGCAGATTGGAAAAAATTTGAGCAGATTGTAAATAAACAAAAATCCAATGGCAGCAAAATCGAATTTGAATCAGGTGAAAAGCATGCCCAAAATGAGCTAAATGATTTTATTAAAAATCGACTGCCTGATTATGCCGCAGACAGAAATAATCCGAATGTTGATGGGCAAAGCAACTTAAGTCCTTATTTGCACTTCGGGCAGATATCATCATTAAGGGTAGCGTTAGAACTTACAAAAAATCATATGCCATTACTTATAAAAGAAGTCAGGCTAGCTCGCTATGAAGGCACACCAACAATAGGTGATAGTATCGACGCCTTTTTGGAGGAATTAATAGTTCGAAAAGAGCTTGCAGATAATTATTGCAACAACAATGCTAATTATAAAAATTATGATGGTATCAAGGACTGGGCTAAAAAGTCCCTGGAAGAACACATACATGACAATCGAGAATACGAGTATAGTTTAAAAGATTTAGAAAGTTATAAAACTCACGATGATGCCTGGAATGCTGCCCAGGCTCAGCTTTCAAAGACTGGCAAAATGCACGGTTACATGCGAATGTATTGGGCAAAGAAGATTTTGGAATGGAGCCCAAGTCCTAAAATAGCTATAAAACACGCTAATTATTTAAACGATCATTATTCTATCGACGGTGGAGACCCGAATGGTTACGTAGGGGTTCTATGGTCAATTGGTGGATTGCACGACAGGCCCTGGTTTGAACAGCCAATATTTGGAAAAATTCGATATATGAACTATAACGGACTCAAAAATAAATTCGATGTGGAGGCATACGCCAAAAAATGGCTGAGCTAGATAAAACAGCGATTGTAATTTTAGGCAACCAGCTTTTAGCGGAACACCCAGCACTAAAAAAATACCCAAGCTCAAACATAATTATGATTGAAGCTGATAATTTGTTTAAAAAACATAATTATCACAAGCACAAACTTATTTTGATTATGGCTTCGATGCGCAATTACAAAAAGTATCTAAAAAATGAAAAAAGAAATCTAATTTATGTCGAGCTAAAAAGGGGTAGCGATTTCAATAGTGAGCTAGAGTCGATTGTTAAATCCCGCAGATTTAGCAAGCTTGTCTGGATGAGCTCATCCGATAAGGGGCCGAATGCTGGGCTTACAAAAACTGCTAATAAACTCAAGCTGGATTACGAAATACTTGCCAACGAACAATTCCTAACCCCTCAAAAGGATCTCGAAAACTGGTTTGAAGAAAAAAATAACCCAATAATGGACAGCTTTTATAAATGGCAAAGAAAGCGCATGAATGTTTTAATGAAGGATGGACAGCCAGTTGGGGGTAAATGGAGCTATGACGATTTAAACCGAAAGCCACTACCAAAGACTGCTAAAATTCCGAGCTTACCAAGTGTTTCCCCAAGAGATTTTGCAGATTCAGCAAAAACAATCGATAAATTATTTGCCAATAATCCAGGTATTAGCAAAGACTTTTGGTTGCCTACAACGCAACCCGAAGCAAAACGTTGGCTTGGGTATTTTATTAAAGACCGATTCGAAAACTTTGGAGCCTATGAGGACGCGATGCGTAATGGTGAGGCCTTTTTATTCCATTCAGTTATATCGCCACTACTAAATATTGGCTTAATTACTCCCGCCGAAGTTCTGGCTGAAGCAGAAAAGGTTTATTTGAAAGGCAAAGTTCCCATTAATTCATACGAAGGGTTCATACGCCAAATAATAGGTTGGCGAGAATATATGTATGGCTTGTATATGTATAAATCAGATAAGCTTCTAAAAAACTATTTTGGCTATAAAAAGAAGTTAGAGCCTTGGTGGTATGGTGGTGAGTTGCCCGAGGATTTAGAACTGCCAGTATCTGCTGTGCTCAAGACGACATTCAGATATGGATATAACCATCATATAGAGCGCTTAATGGTCTTGGGTAATTGGTTTTTATTGAACAGTTACAATCCCCACGAAGTATATGAGTGGTTTAGTAGTATGTATGTCGATGCCTACGAATGGGTAATGGTTCCAAATGTTTATGGTATGAGCCAATATGCCGACGGAGGCTTTACTGCCACCAAGCCTTATGTTTCTGGGGGTAATTATTTACAAAAAATGGGTGGTTGGTGGCCAAGCCTCAAAGATGCGCAAAACAGTGAATTTACCAAGCTTTACTGGAAATTTATCAAAAATAATATAGAAAGATTTAAAAGCAATCCACGCATGAGCTTGGTTGTGGCGCAAGCCAAAAAGCGCAAAGACTAACTTATACCAATAAGTATCGCACCCACCACCATCAAGATTGCGCCCTTTAATCTAAAGAGCGCTTTCTTTTCTTTTAGGACCAAATAAGCCAAAATTACTGCAAATACGGAGCTTAATCTTTTAATTGAAAGAACATAGGTTACTAATGCAGTCTTTAATGCCAAAAGTTGCAAGTAAATTGCA
>JBIIKB010000097.1:0-2515 GCA_044233405.1 Candidatus Saccharimonadia bacterium
CCCCACAGACTTGAAAATTTTAAGACTGGAGATTTGACGGTTGAATATTCCAGAAACGACTATAAAAACTGGCTTTCAAAATACACAGTAAGGCCTGGCCAGGTAACTTTTGCCGACTACGCCCTTTTAATACCAAATGCAATCGAGCAAAATGATAATTTTACAGAGATCAAATTTGACACATTACTTACAAGTACAGAGCGTAATAAAGTTTTTGGATTCTTGAACAGTCCCGGCACAATTTATGAGCTTGATAAATCAAACAGCCCTAGAAAAATTATTGAGTTGCCAGTTAATCCCGCCATTCAGGCCCCAGTTAAATTAACCGAAGGTCAGTTGAGTCGTGATGGCTCATCTTTGTATGTTAAGGCAAATTACCCAGAGGGCCAGCCGTCATTTTTCTGGGTCGATAACAACAATGGTCAATTTTTCAATATAGAGCCATCACTGGGCCAAAAGCCAACGGATATCAAATTTAACCAAAGAAACTCTAAAGAGTTATATAACCTTGAAGGTGGCAAAATACGAAGGCTAAATGTGGATAATAAACAAATTCTAGATCTTAACATTAGCGGGGTTGCCTCATACCAAATCGACAAAGATTATCTATATACCCTTGAAAATCTATCCCCATTAGAGCAAGGACAATTCCTAGTACGATATGATTACAATGGAAATAATAGATACGTTCTTGCCCAATTACAACCGGCTAGTTCAACCAGAAGCATTACCGCGACAGAATATAATGGCCAGAAAATTTTAGCCATTAGAGACACTGGAAATGGAGATTTAATAGTCTTTAGGCAGGCAGAAGGTAAAAATCTAACTTCAAGTATTGGCAACGAAACTAATAATATCAACTTTAGTCCAACTGGGAGATTCTTAAGTTTTACACAAAAGGACACCCTCAAAACTATTGCTAAGCAATTACCAAATAGTTCTATCCAAGGCAGATGGACTATACATAATTGACTTTAATGGTTACAACCTAGTAAAGATTCCGCCAAACTCAAACCCACTCGATAACTACACTTTTACAACTCAAATTGACAGTAAATCTATCTACTACTCCCTTTCTGGTAGCCTGAGCTACTATACCCTTCAGCCTCGTGGATTAATTAATTTCCGGTAATCGCTTTACTTCGGTAGGTTGCTGGTTGCTAGAATCTTTATTGTCTCTGCCACCAGTTAGGCCCGAAAAGAAGTCTGTTATTTGTTGCCACAAACTTGGAGGAGCACTAGGTAGGGTCGAAGACGTAGAAGGTTTATTACTTGCGGTCTTTTGCTCTGACTGAGAAGTGGAAGTATTGAATACGGGAGATATTTGCTTTCCTACAACTACAAACCTTTGCCAACTAGTGCCTGGAGGCGTACAGGTGATGAGTGTAGAGGTAGGTTCGCTTGTTTGATTAAGCACACTTAGGTCATTGGGTGCTACTATCTTTGTTTCTGAAACTTTATACACATATTTTCTGGAATTATAGTGTATTTCATAGGTGTCACCAACTGCTAGTTTTTCTAGCAGAACAAATACAAATTTGTAGTTACCAGGTTCCCACCAATCATT
This sequence comes from Candidatus Saccharimonadia bacterium, assembly GCA_044233405.1. GTDB lineage: Bacteria > Patescibacteriota > Saccharimonadia > CAILAD01 > BJGX01 > BJGX01. The sequence continues at coordinate 1,568 of JBIIKB010000097.1, forward strand.
GCTAGAATGCCCAAAAAATACTGAATTCCCTACCTCTCCGGGCAGTGCCGTGCCATAATAGTGCACAATTCCGTCTCTTAAAGCGAAGAGCACATCGGCCTCATTAGTTGTGTTTATAAAAACTAAAGGTGCAGTTACCCCAATCTTGGGAATAATAATTTCATTTTGTGGACCAACGACTTCAGCTTCTGTATTTTTAGAATCCTGTTGGTTTTTATCTTGGGCTTGTTCTGTTGTTGTCTGAGCGTTTGGCCTGTTAAACAGGAACATAAATTGCGATATAAACCACTGAGAATTAAATATTAGCAAAAACACCAGAACTGTTCCAACTACCAGCTTGGCATTATGCCAATGCTTGTGTTTTCTTATTTCCGATAATTTTTGCCTTGTAGTTTTCTTTTGATTTGAATCTTCTGGCCGATCTTCAGATTCCTCTGGCTTCAAGTCGATTTTGGGATAATTCGACAATTCGTAATGCTCAGTAGTATTGTCTTGTGTTTCAAGTTGAGCTCTGGTGCTTAAATCACCCTGCGCATGAGGTGCTATGTTTGATTCATCTGTAACCCTATTATGATTAATTTTTGTAATCTTATGATAATTTTCTTGCCCTAGATTAGAATGCTCAACTGGACTATGCTCAAGCTCCTGCCTGGGCTCTAACCCCAAGGAGATCTCCTCGCCCTCATTCAGCTGGCTGGAGTGTTTTTCAGTATCGTCGTTGTTTGGATGTATAATCTTCATTTAATAATTCTTTTGCTTGATTTACTTCTATTATATATAATATGAACTACTTATTCATCTGCTAAAAATGTTTTTTTAAGCCAGAGTGGTGGAATTGGCAGACACGCACGACTCAAAATCGTGTGCTCGCAAGGGCGTGTGGGTTCGACTCCCACCTTTGGCACCATTAGTTATCAAAACTTTTCCTCAAGATACTTTTTAACAGAT
>JBIIKB010000036.1:0-5721 GCA_044233405.1 Candidatus Saccharimonadia bacterium
TACTTCTAATTCCATCTGGGTTAGTTCACGTAGGCGGAAAATAAAATCTCCGGGCGTAATTTCGTTACGAAATGCTTTACCAATCTGGGCAATTCCGAAAGGAAGTTTCTTACGGGTAGTTTCGCGGACATTTTCATACTGGGCAAAGATACCACCGGCCGTTTCAGGACGCAAGTAGGTAATATTGGCATCATCTTCGATTGGACCAACGTAGGTCTTAAACATCATCTGGAAGGTTCTGGCTGGCGTAAATGAGTGCTTAGCTCCGCAATTCGGACAGGCAGTTTCCTTGAGCTTTTCGTCGAGCTTTTTAAGATCATTGGTGTCAATTCCCGCAACGTGGTCTGCCCTAAAGCGATGCTTGCATTCCTTGCAATCCACCATAGGATCAACAAATGTATCAATATGCCCACTGGCCTTCCAAAGCTTAGGGTTTTGGATAATAGTCGTATTAATACCAACCACATTGGAGTTTTTATATACAAAAAACTTCCACCAGCTTGATTTGATGTTATCTGCCAGCTCAGCTCCGTAAGGACCTAGGTCCCAGAATCCACCAATTCCACCATAAAGTTCCGAGGCCTGAAACACAAAGCCGCGACGCTTGGCGTAGCTGGTTAATTCTTCCATAGATAATTTATTTTTAGATTCGTTCATGAGCTATATTATACCTTATAGCTTAGTTTGCTTGCAAAAGGTTTGTGCTTTCCGATAACACCTTAGAGCTTTTTATTTTTCTTTCGGTCTGCTGCTGTATATAGCTAATCAATAGATTCAGTGAATCGGCAAGCGTTAGTGAATCTACCCCAAGCTTTTCAATTAACTTACTGTTTTTTTCTAGACATGCGTGCCATAACTTCACGACGTTAATATCGACAAGAACCGAGTTGTTGCCCGCCCGATCAAGCACTGTTCCATCCGCGTAATCTAGCCAGTATTTTTTCAAACCCGGCTTAATGTGTGGCTCTACTCCGTACGCTTTTAGTAAATTCAGCAAATAGTAATTGAGCACCAACGAGGTCTTATTGTTTTGTGCTAATTTTTGGAGGGCTGCTCGATAGGCAGAGTAGGCGCTCTCGTTTGGCAAGTTTTCAACCGAGAAAAAATCTACCACTTCGGTCAACAAAAGTGCCGACAAATTAGACTCTATAGTGGTTCCAAAGAACATATTTTTATCCAGTGCCTTGGCTCCTACAATAGTAGGTAGCTTGCCTTTACCCAATGCTCTAAATTTTGTTTCTACCAATGGCTCTATGGCTGATTGTAATTTCGCCTTAGGCTTTCTTACTCCTTTTGCAATTAAAGAATATCTACCCTGCTCTAATGTGAAAAGGGTTAATATTTTATCGGCATCATTAATATTTTTACGCGATATAACAAAGCCAGTTAGCTCATTCTGATTCATTTTTTTCCATATAGTATTTTACTACCCCTACTAGTTGGCTTATTGAAAACTGTGATTTAGTGTATATACCGATAATATTTAACCCTACCAGCAGTTCCTTATTCAACTTAAGATCGTCAGTATTCATTCCTGTAACAATAGCAATCTTCACTTTATTACCACCCCATTGCCTTCGCAGTGCTTTTAAAAGTTCGAAGCCATTCTTGCCGTTTAGCATTATATCTAGAATTATTAATCCATATTTTGATGGCGTGAATTTTTCCAACGTCTCTTTATAATCCTTGGCAGTGTCCACTTTATAACCCTCTGCCTGAATTGATTTTTGATAAACCTCTAAAAGTAAGCTGTCGTCTTCAACTATAAGTATTTTTTTCATCTTACTTATTGTACTGAAGTGGCATCTGGTTAGACAAATGCATTCTTAAAAATACTAATCTTTTTTCGTTTTGCTTAGAAATCCTTAATTTGGCTCCAAAAGAGTTAAAAAGTATAGATGCTAAGTTTGCAGAATCTTTTAAGAATAAGTCGTGATTAACAACTTTACCACCATCAATTCTTAGAGTTACATAGTCCCCCCTCCTTCTTATTGATATATTTATTTTTTTAAGATTTGAGTCTTCTAAAATAACTAAAGCTAAAATAATTTTAATCAGCGAACTAACTATTTTCTTATCTCCCATTACATCTATTAAGGGCTTGGCGCGGTTTATGAGTATCTTAACATTGCTCTCGCTATAAGTAGATTCAGATATCTTAATTGCTTCTATAATATTAGTAGTACCCATAGAGCTATCCTGAAAGTTTCTGCCAATATATATAAATTCGCTCAACAGCAAAATATTTATTCTGTTTCTTCGTATAATCTTTTTTAGATCAGGACTAGCGCCAACTTCGTTACTATCTATTTTGCTCTCTATAATTATCTGGTCTGAAGCAATTCTTGTGCTCACTTCAGATAGCACTAAATTGTAAAAGTCATAATCGAAGTTCATAACCTTAGCTTAAGGCTAGCACTACTTACAGGCAAGCTGGAGCACTTTAAGGGTTTAACTTAACTCCTGCAAGTATGTTGTTAAATGCTTTACTGTAATTGTCTGGGTCGTCAGTTCTAAATATTAAAGTCTTTTCTCTTAACGGAACCACGACGGTTTCAACCTTTTGGTTGGTTTTACTATCTACGGTTCCAGTATAGCGCCTTCCTCTTATTCCGGATACTGTTATGTCTGAGCCTTTAAGCTGGCCGCCCTTAACATCCTCTTCATATTCTTTGAGTGTTTCTTGATAGTTGCCACGAACTAGTTCCATATTAAATTTATGAAAATCGCTCAATAGATCGATATAGTCTGGATCAGATGTACCCTTAAATGTTCCGTCTTTTGGTTTTGCCTCAACAGCCCAGCTCCACGACTTTGGGATCGGAACTTGAAAATTACCCAATTCAGAAGGCGCTTTATAGACTCTCACATCTTTACTTTGGGCATCAATATTGGCCTGAGATTCTTCTTTTTTGCCTGCTTCAAAACCGGTATCATATTGCTTCTTTAAATCAGCCTGCTTGACTTTGGAATTATTGATAGACACTGCGGCCAATACGACAATTATAAGAACAACAAAAACAATTGCCCCGATTATTCCAAAAATAAGTCCCCTGCTCTTTTTGGGCTTGTTTAGATTCATACTTGATGGATCAGGCAAACCTCCCCCTGGTGCCGACGATGTATTATTTAATGGGTTGTCTGCTTCCATTCTTGCACTACTCTGGCTTTAAGTTAGCTTCGCCTGGTTCCCAGTCAACTGGACATAAACCGCCCGTTTGCAATGCTTTTACAACACGCATAGTTTCTTCAACACTTCTGCCGACATTTCCGTCTGATATAACAACATATCGAAGGTTTCCATCAGGGTCGATGATAAATGTTCCTCGCTCGGCAGTTCCATCGCTTTCATTCAGCACTCCATAATCCCTAGAAAGTGTATGATTTGTGTCTGCTAAAATTGGGAATTCTACATCTTTTAGATCTCGTTCAAACCAAGCTTTATGTGAGAAAACACTATCTGTGCTTGCAGCCACAACAACCGTATTAAGTTTTTCGAAGTCTTTATTCATCTTTGCAAATCCTTCAATCTCAGTTGGGCAAACAAAGGTAAAGTCCCTTGGGTAAAAGAATAAAATAACCCACTTTCCTTTATAGTCTTCTAGGCTGATTTCGGTAAAGTCGTCTTTAATACCTTTTTGGTAGGCTGGCTGTTTAAATGCAGGTGCTGGTTGGTTTAGTTTTAACATGTTTATCTCCTTTAATTACTGATATTTTCAATTCTATTATTTACGACGCTCCAGTCAATGACTTTCATGAATGCCGATACATAGTCCTTGCGGGTGGTAGCATAATCTATAAAATATGCGTGCTCATAAACATCCATAATGAGAAGTGGAATTGAGTTCCAAACCCCACCCTGATTATGAACGTCACATAGATAAGTGTCGATTTCTTTTGTGTCTCTGTCGTAAGCCAATATTACCCATCCTCTGGAGCACAAGCCCGTGGCTGCAAACTGCTCAGCCCAGGCATCGACACTACCCCACTTAGCCTCTATCATTTCTTTTATTTTACCGTTGCATTCTGTGACTTCTGGGGTCATGTTATCAAAATACATTTCATGAAGCTTTGCACCATTAAAGGCAAAGCTTTTTTCGAACTGCAGCTCTCTTAAATCAGAGTAAGTTACATTTCCGCCTTCGTTGGAGGTAGATTTAAGTTTTTCAGTTATTTCATTATATTTTTTTACATAGCCAGCATACAAAACATCATGGTGTTCATTGAGTTGTTTTTCTGATATGCCTGGCAGTTCTTTATACTTGAGTGGTTTTGCTTCTAACATGCTTATATTGTACTACAAAGCTTATAAGCCTTCAAAACTTATAAATGTTTATGGGTTCAATTTTTTTATAAATTTTTATTCCTTCAAAACTAAATGCATACGAAGCAACCAATGCACCGCTTTTGAGTTGGTATTTGAACTTATCATAAAGCTTTTGCATGAATGGTGCTGCAGAAAATACAAAAACCAAATCGGCCTTCGACAAATCTGAGGACCAATAATTCCCCCAAACGACCTTAGATTTGGGGTATTTCCGAAGTCTAATCTTAGATATAAGATACAAAAAGGGGTTTAGTTCATAACCTATCGGCTTCAATCCTGCTTTGGCTGCAGCCAGCAAAACTTTTCCGTCGCCACTACCCAAATCCACAATAACAGAGCCTTTTTTAAGTTTTAGTTCTGAAAAAAGCTGTGAGGCATCATTTTTTTTACTGGGCACATATGGAGCACCAACAAAAACTATCGCTCCAAAAGAAACAAAAAGCAGGATAAGTATTATCCAGATAATTATCATAAAAACCTTACTTGTTTTCTTCGAGCCATTTTTTGGCTTCTGGTACGGTCTTAAGGGGTTGAATCTTTGGCCAAACAGCGGCAATTTTTAGATCTGGACCAACAATTACGGCCGAGCGCTGGGTGCCAAAAAACTTTCGCCCATACATACTGCGCTCTTGCCAAGCACCAAACGACTCTGTCATTTCGTGTTCTGTATCTGCCAAAATATCAAAAGGCAATTCGTGCTTTGTTTTGAATTTTGTATGGCTAGCGGCATCATCTTTGCTAACGCCAATAACATCCATACCCATTTCTTGAAGCTCTTCGAAATTATCCCGTATATCACAGGCTTGCTTGGTGCAACCTGGAGTTTCGTCTTTAGGGTAAAAATAAATTAAAGTGGTTTTGCCTTTTAGCTCAGATAGCTCGTGTGTTTTACCATCTTGGTCTTGAAGTTTAAATTTTGGGGCATTATCGCCTACCTGTAGTGACATATATATCTCCTTTTAATTAAACCCTTGGTCGCAAATACTGATCCCAATGTTGGAAAAGCTTACCAGTAGCAAACAAATCTTCGGCGTTGTATTTAGCAATGTCCAAGTACTTGCCTTTTTCATAAGCTGGACCAACATCGCTGCCATCCATACCTGATTCTTTAGGGCTTTGAATTCCAAAAGCTCTACACCAACGATGCAGACTGCCCTTATACATTGCTCCACCATAGAAAGTTAATAGATCAAATAGGTCGTGATGGGTTGCTCCACGAAGCCCTGTGGAATTATAGCGGTTACTAATTAGGTCTTTGCTTGGTCTAATACCATGCACAGCCGAGCGAATCATCATATACGGAACATCGGCTCGACGACCAAAGAAGCTAATGAATTCATCAGTAATTTCAGCAAGCCCCCAGAACTTAGTAAGCATTTCGGCTTCGTTCATGG
>JBIIKB010000037.1:0-5637 GCA_044233405.1 Candidatus Saccharimonadia bacterium
GCAGGTAAGATTTATGAAACAAAATAATCCACCCTTTAAAATTATCGTTCCCGGTAAGGTTTTTAGAAATGAAAACGAGGACGCAACTCACTCTTGGACTTTTGGTCAAATTGAAGGCCTAGTGGTCGGTGAGGGGGTTAGTGTTACGGATTTAAGAGGCACTCTATTAGAAATTGTAAAAAAACAGCTAGGTCCTGAAACGGAAATCAGGTTTAGGGCAAGTTATTTCCCATATACAGAGCCTTCTATGGAGGTAGATGCTAAATTTAAAGGAAAGTGGCTCGAATTGGGAGGTGCCGGCATGGTCCATCCTCAAGTGCTTATAAATGGCGGAATTGATCCAGAAAAGTATTCAGGATTTGCATTCGGTTGGGGCGTAGAAAGACTGGCTGTTATCAAGTACGGAATTACAGATTTAAGAGAGTTGTGGAGACCAAAATTTGATTATTTGGAGCAATTTTAGATGAAAATTAGCGTTGATTTAATAAATTTATATCTGATAAATAAGCTTTCTACCGAAAAGATGGCTGAAGTAATTGAACGAACTGAAGTAGAGGTTGAAGAAATTCTGTATGCGAATAAGCTAGATGAAAAAATAATTACAGCTAAAGTAGTTGAAGTTATTAAACATCCAAATGCAGACAAGCTTAATAAAGCTAAAGTTGATAATGGAACTGCATTGATAGATATTGTATGCGGCGCACCAAATATTCGCGAAGGTTTAGTTGTTGCTCTTGCTCAAGTCGGATCAGTATTGCCTGATGGCTTTGAGATTGGAGAGGCTAAAATACGAGGTGAAGTTTCTCACGGAATGCTATGTTCAGAAAAAGAATTAGCTTGGGGTGAAGATCACGGCGGCATTGTTGAGCTCGACCCTAGCCTACCTATAGGCCAATCATTGTGCGACATAGCAAAAATGAGTGATATCATAGACATTAAGACACCCTCGAACCGCTGTGACTACTTATCTTATGTCGGACTAAGTAGGGAAATAGCTGCTTGTGATGATCAAAATTCTCTAATTGAACCAGAATCTCACGAAATAACATATAAAAACAGGGAAGTCGCAAAAGTCAATAAAAATGAAGGTTGTGAATCTTTTTATACTGTGAAAGCCCGTGTGAAAGCTGGTCAAATAAGCCCTCGTTGGCTTGTGGATAACTTACAGGCATCGGGTGTTCGCACAATAAATCCTGTTGTAGATATTACCAATTTTGTAATGCTTGAATATGGGCAGCCCTCCCATGCATACGATATTAATAAACTAAACGGCCCTATCGGTGTTAGGCTGGCTAAAAATAACGAACAGCTCACCACTCTGGACGGTAAGCAGCTTAAATTAACTCATTCAGATTTGGTAATTGTGGATAACTCTGGGGCTGTAGCGCTTGCAGGTGTTATGGGAGGCACACGTACACAGACAGACGAAGAAACTACAGAGGTTCTGATTGAAATAGCTAATTTTGACAAAACAATAGTTCGGCGCTCTGCGCTTAGGCACGGCATTAGAACCGAAGCGTCTGCACGTTTTGAAAAAGGGCTTCCATCCACTCTCCCCTCTCTGGCTGCCAAAAGAATTATAAAATTACTAATAGAGGTCTGTGGCGCTGAAATAATAGATGCAAATGAACAATTGTACTCCCCTTCCCCTATCCGCAATTTAGGTATGAGACTGAGAAAGGCTGACAAATTTATTGGCTACAGGCTGGATGAAAAAGAGGTGATGACCGCGCTAACGAAGCGTGGCTTTGAGCCAACCCATTTTTCACTCACTAAAGAAACAAAAGCTCACATTGGAAGGCCGTATATGTATGGGGCGCAAATAGACACTGAAAATCTCGAAAAGTGTGATGGCTCATTATTAACTCGCTATGTATATTCAAAGGCCGGATTGGATATTGGCAGAACTGCTCAGATGCAATTCGAAAAAGGAATGGAGGTTCCGGAGGTAGGATTAAAGCCTGGAGATCTTTTATTCCTTAAGGGTGATGAAAAACAAGCGGGCAAAAAAATTGGGCATGTTGGCATGTACCTTGGGCGAAGTGGTATATTGCAAGCTAGCTCCACTGAAAAAAAGGTTGTTATTAGTCCAGTAACTAAATTTACTAAAGCCAAAAATTACGCTGGAGCCAGGAGATATATAGAGAACTTTAATCATATTATTAGTGTCACGGTTCCGTGGTGGAGAGCAGATGTTGTTGGCGAGGCAGACCTGCTAGAAGAGATTACGAAGACTCAAGGCTATAATAATATGCCCGAAACTTTGCCTGATTTTGGACCAACACCAACTTTAAATCATCAACTACTACCCTCTTTAATGACATTAAGAGAAAAGCTAGTTGCACTAGGCCTAATTGAGGTTATGACATATGCTTTTGTTTCTAAAAAGGACATCGAAAATTTAGGTATAAAAGATTCGGAAATACTAAAAATAGAAAATCCGCTAAGTTCAGAGCAAGACTATTTAAGGACTAGCTTACTAGCAAGTCATTTAAGGGCAGCTTATAACAATCAAAAATCAAACTACAACTCAATGTTTGAAATAAGTAGAGTATCTAAAAAACAGGGTGATGGAGCTGAAGAAAAATGGGCTTTAGGAATTACTGTTTGGGGGGACGATAGTCTGCTCAGACTTAAGGGCTTGATTGACAGTATATTTGGTTGGCACAAAATAGATCCTAATATTGAGCGAACTAAAGATAGTTCCCTATATATAGATCAAAGATCGGCAAACATAAAAAACTATGGAGACTTCGGTCAGCTCAAGCCAGCAATGCTAAAGAGTTTTGGACTAAGAAATGAGCTATCATTTGCCGAGCTAGATATTGAAAAAATTATTAATAGTGATTTTATAATTAAAGCCAAACCGCTACTCCCTTACCAGGTAATTTATAAGGATATCACCATCGAGCTACCTATGACCACTTTATATACTGAATTAAAAACAAATCTTAATGGAATAGCGCATAGTGTTGATTTTGTAGATGAATTTTCCAATGAAGAGTTAATAAATAGTTCTAGAAAACGCCTAACTATAAAGGTAGGTTTTGATTTGGGCCCTAATCCAAAATCCGATGAAATCTCAAGTCATCTGGAAGCCTGCACCAAAAAACTTGAGACATTAGAAAAAGCTAAAGTATTATAGAAAAATAGCTAACTTTTAATTTATAATGGTAAGTGCATGGGAAAAAAACCACATTCTCATTTTTTAAGCCTACCCCCAAAATTATCGAAAACTGGACAAAAACCTTCAGTTAAAAATAGGGTGTGGTGTATATTTATAGGAATTTTTTTAGTATTTATAATTTCTAATTTATTAATAGGAGCATTAACCCAAGGAGTTATTTTTCCAGGTGTTTCTGTTGCAGGCAAAGATTTAAGCTTTAAGACTCAAAATGAAGCTAGACAAATACTTTCCAGCATTAATAATGACAAAAAATTTAAGGTTAAAGTTGGTAATAAAACCTTCGATGCTACGACTAAGGACTTTGGGGTTAGTTATGATTTAGAGAAGACGCTTCAGCAGGCATATAGTATAGGGCATTCCGGGCCACTGCCCATTTTGGGATTTTTCGAAGTTAACCGACGCGGACAGCTAGGCTATTCGTATAATGTAGATTCAAACCAGCTTAAAAGCTTTACTTCTAAGGTGGTCTCTGCGGTTGGTAAAGATCCAGCAAATGCGACGCTTAAAGTTAATAACGGCAATTTAGAGATAGTCCCAGATCAAGACGGTTTTAGAGTTGATCAGAAGCTTCTAACTTCAATTATTCAAAGCGCAATCGCAGATGACAAAGATACGAATGTCGTACTGGAGCCCCAACCTGTTAAGGCCTCTTTTTTGGTTAGCGATATAAGTGCAGCGCAAAAGAAAGCCAGCGAATTGCTGTCCCGATCAGTTGTCTTGAATTATGAGGGTAGGCAGTTTATACCCGATAAGAATGCAATGGGATACTGGCTCGCATTTAAGCATGTTCAAAAAGAGGACGGAAAAGTAGAATTGCAGGTTGATTTGTCCAGAGATCAAATTAAGGGCTATTTACAGTCGGTTGCTAATGAAGTTGATATTGCCCCAAAAAACAAAAAGGTAAATATTCGGAATGGAAGCTCTACTGTTGAGCAAGAAGGTGTAAATGGCAGGGCTATTTTGCAAGATCAGGCTGTAGATCAAATATTTTCTGGCCTAGCCAACGGAAGTGTATCTGTTAATCTGACTTCAACACCCCTGGCTTTTAAAACGGAAACAAACCGTTCGGTAGGACTGGACTATAATAAATATATTGAAATTAATCTATCCTCACAAAGACTATGGGCCTATCAAGACAATTCAGTGGTATTTTCCACTCCTATCACAAGTGGTGCAACTGGCGCCGGATTCCCGACTGTAACGGGGCTATTTAACATTTACGCCAAAGAGAGAAGTAGATATTTAAATGGCCGACCATATGGGTGGGATTATAATGTTTACGTTGACTACTGGATGCCTTTTTATGGTGGATATGGCCTTCATGACGCCGACTGGCGTAGTGTTTTTGGTGGCCAAGATTATTACTATGGCGGTAGCCATGGATGTGTAAATATGCCCAAAAGTTCGGCAGCATTTATATATAGCTGGGCTAATATCGGAACCCCAGTTTGGGTACATTACTAGTCTAGTTTAGAATAAGCATAGCTGTTATAATTTAATTATGAAGCCAGACGCAAACAATCCTGGTTCTTTTATGCCCGCACAAAATGCGGAATCTCTTATTGTAATAAAAAACTCCCCAGATACCATTGGTAATTCTTCTTTTGTAGCATCGCAAAACAAGTTGCCAGATCCCCCTACTCAGATTAAAGAAAATTTAAATCATGGCGAATCATCAAAGCTTGATACCCAAGCCCCTAAAAGTGAAGTTGATAATTCATTCGAAGCGCAATTATCAAAAATGCCCGCTGAAGATACAGACATTATAGAGAAGGAATGGGTAGATAAGGTTGATCATGTTATTAAAACAACTTCCAATGATCCATATTTTCAGGAGCAAGGTCAGCATGCACTAGCAAGGCGTTATTTAAAATCAAGATTTAATCAGGATGTTAAGTAATTTATGAATAGCTTTGTGATGTTGGCGGTAATTGCTCTTTTAATTTTTTTAGTTATTATCTCGGCTGTTGCAGTGTTGTTTTATTTAAAAATAACAAGACACTCTAAAGATATAGAGAGAAGCTTAAAAATGGTTCCACTGCTCTTGAAAATTCCTCCCCAAGAAAGTGGAGACGAAAATAGAGACGAAAGGGAGCTAGTAAAAGAAAATATTTCTAAAGCCGAGGGAGTTTACAGGCTTCTTTCAGGCATAGCAACAAAACCTTCTAGGATTCATAGCCAAAGGCATATTAGTTTTGAAACAATAGCAAAAGGCAAGCAAATATTTTTCTACGTAGCTGTACCAGTAAGCCTATTGGCAGCCGTTAAAAAAGCCCTAACTTCGGCTTACCCAGGAATCCAGATTGAGCAACAAAATGATGTTAACTTCTTTTCTAAGGAATCTAAAATTAACGGTGTTGCAGGCGGAGAGTTTGTTCTAAAAAAAACCAGCTTTTATCCTATTAATTCGTATCAGCTAAGTGAGCAAGATTCTTTTGCCGCTCTTTTGT
>JBIIKB010000038.1:0-5517 GCA_044233405.1 Candidatus Saccharimonadia bacterium
GCTCTGCAGAAAAGGATGCTATAGAGTTTGCCTACCAAGGATTTTTAAATGGTTTGCACTTTCCGATTCAAATATGCGTGCAGTCTCGCAAAATCGATCTGGACTCCTATCTAGATGACTTAGACCATAAGTTGGCTGACCAAACCAATCCTTTGCTTGCTGGGCTAATGGAGGACTATATTTTTAATATTCGAGATCTCTTAACTCAAGTAAATATTATGGATAAAAGGTTCTATGTAGTTGTTCCTTACTTTGTGGCGGAAGCCGCAAAAGGCAATGTGTTTAAAGAACTTGCTGGCACCGTGGCTCCGCAGGCTGATGTTAGCCAGACCAGTAAACAATTCTTAGACAGAAAGGCAGAACTAATACAAAGAACTAATAGCGTTGCTCAAGGCCTAGCTTCGATTGGGGTTAGGGCAGCAGTCCTAAGAACTCAGGAAGTAATTGAGCTGTTTTATGGGTCTTATAATATAGATGAGTCAGAGCATCAGTCCCTGGGTAAAACTCAAGATTTTGTAGCACCAGTTACCGTAAGGTCTGGCCCGCCAGCAAAGCCATACCAGCCTCAAGTAAAAGAATCTGAGCCTCAAGATTTATTTTCTGCAGGTCAAAAATTAGCCCCCAATAATCCACAAACACAGCCTCAGCAGATACAGCCTCAATATAAGCCTGGGGGCACAAATTAATGGCTTTTGGTAAAAAAAACCAGCCGCAAATAGATCCTGCGCAGCTTCAGGCTGAACAATACTATATGCAGGGAGTTACGACGCTTCGTGATTTGATTGCGCCCAGTTCTTACGAGATACAAAGTAATTTTATAAAAATTGGTCGTCGTTATGCTCGTACGTACTTTGTGTATGGCTACCCTAGAAGTATCTTCACTGGCTGGTTATCGCCAATTATTAATTTAGATGAAGTTGTAGATATTAGCCTAAATATCGAGCCGGTTGAAAGCAAAATAGTGCTCAATAATCTTAAAAAGAAGGTTACTCAGTTAGAAGCAAGCTATTCTATTAACCAAGAAAAGGGCAAGATCAGAGATCCAGGCCTAGAAGCCGCAATTGGTGACGCAGAGGAACTTCGCGACAAATTACAGGTTGGAATAGATAGATTTTTTAGGTTTGGTTTGTATATAACCGTTTATGGAGGCGACGAAAAAGAATTAGATATTGTTGGCCGAAAAATTGAAAGCATATTAGGCTCAACTCTTATTTATACCAAGCCTGCAACTGTACAAATGGAGCAGGGCTTTAATTCGACCCTTCCAATGGGTACCGATCAGTTACAAATTCGCAGAAACATGGATACTGGCTCTGTTTCTACCAGCTTTCCTTTTACAACTGCTAATTTGAGTCGCAATGAGGGAATTATGTATGGTATTAACCGTAGCAACAACGGACTAATTCTGTTTGACAGGTTCAGTCTAGAAAACGCCAACATGGTAGTTTTTGCTAAATCTGGTGCTGGTAAAAGTTTTGCAATTAAGCTCGAATGCCTGCGCTCGCTAATGATGGGTACCGAAATAATTATTATCGACCCCGAAAACGAATACCGCACACTTTGTGATGCTGTAGGTGGTAGCTTCTTGCATCTAAGCCTGGCTTCGGATACTCGTATTAACCCATTTGATATACCAAAGACAATTGATCCGGAAGAAGCCGATAATGCCTTAAGGGCAAATATCATTATGCTACACGGCTTAATTAGGTTAATGACAGGCCAAATGAACGCCGCCGAAGTAGCTGATTTAGATTTAGCGCTAATAAACACATATGCCAACAAGGGAATAACCAACGACCCTCTAACCCATAATGCTGAGCCTCCTGTTATGAAAGACTTATATGAAACCCTCAATACTATGGGTGGCAATGGGCCATCTTTGGCTGCCAGATTAAGACGCTTCACCGAAGGTACATTTGCCGGAATATTCTCTGAACAAAGCAATGTAAGCTTAGACAGCAACTTTGTTGTCTTTAATATTCGAGATCTAGAAGACGAACTAAGACCTATCGGAATGTACATTACACTAAACTATATCTGGAACAGGGTTAAAACCGATAAAAGAAAGCGCATATTGGTTGTAGACGAAGCCTGGCAACTTATGCAGTACCAAGACTCGGCAATGTTTATGTTTAGTATTGCCAAACGTGCCCGTAAGTACTATCTAGGACTAACCACTATTTCTCAAGACGTAGAAGACTTTTTAAGCACAAGGCTTGGCCGAGCCATTGTAAACAACTCCTCTCTTCAGTTACTTTTAAAGCAAAACCCAGCTGCAGTCGATATTGTTGCACAGACATTTAAGCTAACACAGGAAGAAACTAAAAGACTAACTCAGTTCCCAGTAGGGGAAGGTCTGTTTTTTGCTGGACTAAGTCATGTTGTGATGAGAATTATGGGCTCACCAACCGAGGAACAGTTAATAACTACAAATCCTCAAGCACTACTTGAGCGCCAAATGGAGCAAGAAAAAATGTCTGCAGGCACCAGTGACGCTTCTTTAAAAGATTCTCAAACGGCTTATGAAGCTGCCGATACTACCGTCTAAAGTATAATTTTTTGATATAATAAATTTATAAAGTTTGTGAGTAATTTATGGATGGTGATAAAAAATTACCTGGTGGCTTAAAAGACAAAATGCCAGACCAAAATGAAAAATTAGGGTCGGGCGATTTCGCTAACGAATCAAAACTTTCTGGTGATGGTGGTGTATCTTCTAATGGAGGTCCACAAAGAGCTGATAAG
The DNA here is from genome assembly GCA_044233405.1 of Candidatus Saccharimonadia bacterium. Taxonomy (GTDB): domain Bacteria; phylum Patescibacteriota; class Saccharimonadia; order CAILAD01; family BJGX01; genus BJGX01. Next base: position 2,746 of record JBIIKB010000038.1, read on the forward strand.
TTTGTCGATAAAGCTTCTGATACCTCTAAAAAAGTTAAAGACGCCAAAGACGATATCAAATCAATCGCCAAGGCTTCTGCAAACCAGGGCGTTGGCAAAGAAGATGTCGAGGATATTAAAAAAGCTGCCGAAGAAAAGGGCGCCAAAGGTGTAGCTGGTGAAGTTGGAAGGAAAGCTGTTGGTAAAGGGGTTCAGGCTGGCTTAGATGCGACGGGCGTCGGAGCACCCTTAGGTGCAACTGCCGGTAAGGCAGTAGAAAAAGGCTTAAAGAAAGAAAACCTCAAAAAGATCGCCTTTGTAGCTTCTATTCCTATTATAATAACGGTCGCAGTTATAAGTTTCTTTGTATTTTTATTTGCCTCTTTCTTAAGAAACCCTCTAAAATTTGGGTGGAAAGTATTAACAGATTCTACAGTTAGAGGATACGCAATAGATGTTGTAGGAGGGGTTGCGTGTAAGTTTACTATTTTACCTGGTGCTTGCAACAAAGCAAAAGATTTTGTCAATGACATAGTTATAGATACAATGTACGGCGATTTGCACAAGAGATACGGATATGTAGATTATAAACCTGGTACAGCATATGCTCAGTCAAGCTCCGCTAACCCTCCTGCAGGTTCCATCGATGAAAAGCTCTTAAAGATTGATTATGGCAAAGCAAAATATCAATATGGAAACGAGCCATCTTGCCCAGTAACAGTTATTGAAAAAACCTTAATAGGGCCTAACGGCGAAAAGAGAGTTGTAGTAGATAAAGTTTTGGACAAGGATGGTAAAGTTTATGAAAAAACCGATCCAGTAGCTGTTTACTGTATTTTAAACAAAATGCCACTGTTCAATATAATGGTACGCACCCAACAAGCAAGAGATGTTAATAAATTTAGTTCTTCTAAACTCAATTATGCAGACTCTAAGGATTCGTCAAATTTCAAAGACAAGAGCTATCAGGAAATTAAAAAGTATGTATACGATAAAAGTTACGAAAGAGTAACCAGCAAGCCTAGCGATACTCCAAAGGTACAGATTGTTAATCAGTACATTGATGAGGTTCGTAAAAAACTTGAGGCCGGCGAAGACCCTAACACTGTCGAGTACGATTTTGGTGGCAGAAACCCAGATAGCCCAGAAAGCAGGCTAGAGACCTTGTGTACTTTCACTAAGGGCTATCTAGACGAAGAGAACCAAAAGAAATCGCTGTTTTCTAGACTCAACACGGGCCAAAGAAACTCGGCCAAATTTGGAACTATGGACTCAACTTCTACACTAAACCTTACTTCGGGTGATGAAAATCGGGCTACATACGACCAAGTTAGCAACCTCACGAGAAGCAAGGTATATAACCAAAATGTCTACGGAACTCAAATTGGCGAATCAATTGACCCTGAATCCTTATCCAATACAGCCTATGGTGGTTCGTTTATTAAAGCCCAAAATGTCTTGTCTTTAATAAAAGATAGCTGCGGCACAGCCCAAGCTCAGGATATTGTAGCAGATATATCGAATGTTTTTACGGGCAGTAGAGATGATGCGATTAATAGCATAAATGCTTCCTACAATAGCTTGCGAGACCTAATTGCTGAACAGTCAAAACTCACAGAAGGAAAATTCACCAGCCCTAATGACTTTGGAGTAAGAGAACTTATGATAGGAGTAATAAGAACAGGTGGAGGTTCTTCAGTTTCTGGTGTAGAAAGACAGGGATACCAAAACTACGGCAATCAGGCACAGGGCTTTGACTCTGTATATAACCAGTACATGATCAGGAATGGTGGTAGATTTCAGACAGATACAGAAGCGACCGAGCTAAGAGAGCTCAGCGAAAATACCAGACGAACTATTGAGAAAAAATCAGGAATAGCTTATAGGCTTTTTAACCAAAATAATATAAGATCTCTGGCCAATATAATGAGTGCTGAGATGCCCAAAAATACCACTGAGGTAAAAAGTAGATCAAAAGAGTACGTTGCAACATTATCCAATCCAATCAAAATGATTGCTGACTTCCAGGGCTCTGTTGGATACTTTGCATTTGGAGAAAGAAACGTTGCTACAGCTCAAGCAGTTTCGGGAAGTGCATTCACGAGGGTTGATTCTGTCGGTATAGCAGGAGAAGATTTTGATAACATAAACTTCAGAGCTAACGCCAATGATATTAAAAACTTGCAAGAAAATGGCTCAGAAGAAGAAAATAAGATATTAGGTTATTTCGATAAATGCACCAAGAGCAACATCCCTACAAAGTCTATTTTTGCCAGAAAATACGAAACCATTATTAATGGAAGCAAAGTAGCTGTAAATGAAAATGCTCCAATAAAAGAAGGTGATGGAACTCCAGTGTATTTATTTACCACCGACGGAACTAGCCTTGGTTTTGCAGACAAAAAAGAGTTCATGGCTTGCGAAATTTATTTAATGCCCAAAGATAGCGCTACTCAAAGAGATCTTATTGCAATACAAAATGATATTTTTGGGCAAAACATTACTGACTTAGCCGTAAAATATAGGGCTAATTTATATATAAACAGTTTCCTGGATAATATGGTTGAGCTTAGTAGTACTGAAAAGACCGAAAAAATTTATGCCAATTCAGCCTCAGGAGGAGCGTCCAGTGCAGATAGCGGTATAGACGGAGTTGAGTGCCCGCCAAATCTTGGAGGACCCGACCCAAGCAGAAATAATTATTTTCAGCTTCCCAAAAATCCGGATGCATATTCAAGTTATTCTCCCCCAAATGAACAGTATGGCTCAAAAGAACTTGTGTGTGTTATATAT
>JBIIKB010000074.1:0-3097 GCA_044233405.1 Candidatus Saccharimonadia bacterium
CCATTATCTCCTGGTGTTCGATATAATACATTTTGAAATACCTTAGTAACAAACTCAGCATCAGATTTACCCTTATATTGATCTAAAAAGCTTTGAGGCACTAATTCGGGGACTGGTATTCTGTCTCCAGCCATTTTTTGAACTAACTCACTGTAGGATTTATAATCGGGCTGCTTACCATATGTGGCCCGATAAAGTCTATAACTCTGTTCCTCTGCACTGTTCTTAAGACAATCAGACGAAGTGTCATATGGTAAGGTGACGATATCTGCACCCGTATTAGTAGCAATTCTGTTTGTCTTTACGTTAATATTGGTTGTTTTCTTGGGGCAAGTTGAATTATATGAATACAAGTAAGGAGTTGGACCTGATGCAAAACTGTTGTAGATCACTACTAAGCCCCATAATGCCACAATGCCAATGATTATTGCGGCAATTAGCTTAGTTGATAATTTAGATTTTTTATTTTTTACACCAGCCTTGGTTCTGGTCTTTATGTTTGATTTTGTTGGCATTTTAATCCTTATTAATTATTAGTTAATGAAAGTTTAATATATACATAAGTATTTTGCAAATTTTTTGTTATTTTTAATACATGAATCTTAATGCTCAAATACATCTCCCTTGCTAGCTCCATTTAGCTGAACTAATTTGGCTGCTGGCGCAACTATAACTCCTCCACCTCCGCCACCGCCATCTTCTTCGTTATTGCGTAGATCCGAGTACTCTTTATAGGTACCAATTACTTGGTGTTCTACATATTCTAAGCCGTCGCTATCAATATGTCCTGGCTGAAAAATTTGCCCACTTACTTTAAATAAAAATGGCTCAATAGCCTCGATAACTGCTTTTTGGGCCTCCTCGCTAGACTCATTAAGGGCGTTCTTTAACTTTTCTGCTTGGCCAGATATGTCCGGCAGTGGAGGGGCGATGTCGTTGAGTGACAAATGTCTTTCGGAGTTTTTATAATTTCTAAGCCAGCTCTTCATGCTATTTGAAATATCTATTCTTTGGCCATTTATAGTAATTTTAGAGCTTGCATCGGCCCCGCCGATTTCTGATTCTGATCCAATCATTGCTTCAATCATTGAGGGCCATGATATGGTAACTTTAGTTGTTAGTCCGGTGGCTTCGTCGAATGCACTAAATGCTATGCCGTCGCTTTCAGGTGATATTTTTGGATTTGTCATAACCATGCTAGTAAGTAATTCATTACTATCTCTGTACAGCTCCTTGCCATCAGGCCCAACTGCTACTAGCTTTTGAACTTTAAGAGCATCAGTTGATGAAAATTCTATTTTTCCTAGCATTACCGTATAAGGTTCACATTTTTTTAGAGTATCTTCTAAATCATACTCTAAACGGGTGTTGTAATCTGGCTGAATGTTTTCTTTATCTGGTGACAATACGCCCTGAGAAGCTTTAAAAGAAATTGAGTTTAACTCGATGTCCGAGAATCTCTCTCTTAGCGCGATGGCTCCTTGCTCTGAAATTGTCCTGTCCTGACTGACTGGAGCATTGATTGCATTTTGCACTTCTGTAGGAACTTGACCAACTGTTTCTTGAGTAATTCGGTCTACTTTATCTTGATTGTGTGGAACTATTATTTTAGCCTCTGCAGCGGCCCCGCTTGCAGTGGGTCCTAAAATGACTAATAACTTACCTATTAATCTCCTGATTTTTTGCTGGGCTGTAAGGTTATTTTTGTTTTTATGTCTCTCTGGCATATTCCCCTTTTTTTAATTATTAAATCAAAGATACCCTAAGCTTAACTGCTTTGCAAATAATTTATTGACATTTTATATGATGGTTATAAAATACCAATATCGTACCTCACAGAAAGGATAAGTGAGTTTGGAGGCCTGTTTCTTGAGTTTGGAGGCTCATTGAAACGCAATGAAAGCCAATCAAGCCCACTGCAAGCCACAGCCCAAGAAGGGAAAAGCAAAAAGCCACCGAAGAGAGTGTTCGAACTGCTAGGCCCGTGCGGCAAAATCTTTGCCCAAGCACGAACACCCGACCAAGCCAAAGGGGTGTACCTAGCAGCCTTCCCTGAACTACCCAGAGATCTTGAATGCGTGCTTGTAATGAGTGCAACACTTAGCCCGACCTGCCCATACCACATTATCCAGAGTAAAAGAAAAGGACCGAATGTAATCAGGCGTTTTCCTTAAGCTTTAGCCCCGAAAGGGGCTTTTTTTATATTTGCTATAATAAGCTTATGAAGTATGTTTTTAAGTTGCGCAGCTATGTTCCATTAATAATTATTTTTGCAGTAATTGTTAGCTTTGTAATTATTAAAGCCGCAATAACTAGCAACTTTGGTTTTTGGTGGGTTTAAACTAATTAAACTCCCAGCCTTTGCTGAGGCGTATGGAATGTACGATGTAATTGCAAAGAAATTTAAGTTTTACGGATTTATTTACCCCTTTATCGAAATAGGCCTGGGCCTGATGTTTTTACTGCGCTTCGAAGTAATTACGGCCGCCTGGATAACTTTAATTCTAATGATTATAAACTCGATAGGAGCCCTAAACGGAATAAGAGATAAAAAGGTTTTGATGTGTGCGTGTTTAGGCACGGTCTTTAAGCTACCGATGAGCTTTGTGAGCCTTGGCGAGGACGTAATTATGGCTATCATGGCCTTCATGATTATTTGGGGCTAAACTATTTGCTTTTGGGTTTCCGAAGAAACTTCCAGAAACCAATAAACACGGTTATAACCAAGCCAATTGAAACTATAATAAATGTAAAGCGCGGATTGCCCGCCGAGATTCCGCGAATAATGCTATAAATTAGAGTAAATACTGCGCCAAGTAGTATTCCGTCTGATAGAATAGGCAGTTTATTCGATAGCAGTAAGCTTATTACCAAAATAAGTGTTGCGAGCGCAAGAGAAATAATTGATACATTACGGTTATATGGCTTTAATTTTTCTTCTTCGTATTTTCTATATTCATTTTGGTAGTTAACCTCGGCCTGATTTACCACTAGACCCTGTTTTTGATCTACTGTTTGAGTTATGGCTTCTGGTTCTTTTGGCCCCTTCGGCTGCTGGTAAAAGGCTGCTACACCTAGCCCGCAAAATAAAGCAATT